>CAOOJO010000312.1 GCA_948496895.1 uncultured Acetatifactor sp.
GCAATCCGCTGTGCTGTAGAGATATTTCATCCCCAGGATAAGAAAGCATCCTGTCATGTAAAGAAACATGTTCTGTCTGAGGAAACGAAGCTTTCCACGAATGTCCATTTTCCTGCTCCTGTCTGTCTGGAATCTATACTGTATGTCTCTGCCCTGATTTGCCGCCTGCCCGAAGGCCCGGAGAGGGCAGGCATCCCGCCCCTGGGAATACCGGTAATCCGCCCGATCCCTCCGGCCCGCCCTGGGATGTGCAGTCAGCGTCTCTTCCGCTTCCTGGCCTGACGCAGGGCCCCATAAAACGACGCCACTGTCAGAATCACCCCCAACGCAATCCCACC
The DNA here is from genome assembly GCA_948496895.1 of uncultured Acetatifactor sp. Lineage (GTDB taxonomy): Bacteria > Bacillota > Clostridia > Lachnospirales > Lachnospiraceae > Acetatifactor. Next base: position 339 of record CAOOJO010000312.1, read on the forward strand.
GGGCTCCGAGTAAGCGGTATATCCGCCGCCCACGGCCAGATTGGACACCTGGAGGGGCAGGGGATTGGCCTGGTTCACGTCCTGGCTTTCGCCCTCCGGATTCCGGATCTCCTCCACCACGGCCACGAATGAGGTATAAGGCGTGGTCATGTTGTAGTCCAGTCCCAGCTGGGTGATCTCCTCCTTCACGGAATCGTCATTGCGGATGCTGCCGTATCCCGCCAGTTGGTCCAGCTTCGTGCGGGCCCAGAGATAGCGGATGGATTCATCCTCCGTATCCACAGTGGAATCGGCTACGGAGATTTCCTGCACATAGTCTTCGCCGCCCGCCTTTCCCTTGACCGTAATGGTACCGGTGGGCTCCCCGCGCCATTTGCCGAAGAGGATCAGGGGCTTTTTGGCATACAGGATGGAGGGCGTGGAGGTGGCCACGTCATAGACGTCGAAGCATTCATAATCAACCGTAATCCCGGTCATCAGGGGAGCCTCGATATAGGAGGCGAAGCGCTCGGCAGACTGCGCCGCGTCCTCGGAATCGGTGACCAGGAAGGACTCGCCCATGCCGCACTGGGCGATGCCCTTGATCAGGTAGTCGTTGACGGAGCAGCCGATGCCGAAGGAGAAGAAGCTGGCAGTATCCATGTTTTCGTTGATCAGGTCGTAAATCTCGTCCTCATTGGAGATATAGCCGTCAGTGATGATGACCACGCTCCGGGCGATGTCCTCTTTCATGGGGACAGAGACGGCGGTCTGGAGCGCCGGCAGCATGGAGGTACCGCCGCCTCCCTCCTGTTCGTCTATCAGGTCGATAGCGGCCTGGACATTCCTGGAATTGGCCGCCAGGGACTTGGTTGACAGCAGATAAGTGTCGTCCGAGAACAGGACCAGGTTGAAGCGGTCCATGTCCCGCAGTCCCGTCGCCAGGCCGCGTATCAGATCTTTGGCGGTATCCAGGGGATATCCGTACATGGAGCCGGACACGTCCAGGACGAAGATGTACTCCCTGGGCGGGATGTCATCGGGGGTGTAGCGCTCCGGCGGCTGCACGGTGAGGAAGAAGTATTTCTCGGAATCCGTTTCCGTCAGCACCAGGCCGCTCTCCACGGACTCGCTGGTGAGCCTGTATTTCAGGATGAAATCCCGGTTGCCCGCATAGTCCTCGGGATTCGCCAGGGTGATACAGGCCTGGGAATCATCCGCCTGCTCCACCTTTATCTCATGGGACTTGCAGTCTATATCAGCAATGGGTACGCCGGTGGAAAGATTGACAGTGATATGGTACTCGCTGTCCGGCAGCACGCCCTCGGGAAGATAGGGGCTGGCTGCCCAGCTGTCCCTGCTTTCCCCGTCAGAACTGTCAGCGGGACCTTGGTCTGTGACAGAAGTGTCATCGGCATCGGAATCATTGCTGACAGAAGTGTCAGAATCGCTGCTCCCATCCGCCGCGTCCCCGTCTATCTCTTTGTCCGGCACGGCCGCATCCGCCACAGGGCTGTCCGCATCCTCCGGGGTGATATAGCGGGGGCCTACCACCGTGGGGAAGACGAATTCGCAGACGCCCTCCGTGGTGGCCACCAGCTCCGTATAGTGCAGCTCGATGCGGGCCGTGTCCCCGGGCATGACATTGGCCACGTCCATGGTGAAGACATTGGGCCGCCTCTGCTCTAGGAGGGACGCGCTCTTCCCCTCCTCCTTGGCCTCCTCGTACTCCTCCTTGGCCTCCTCCTTCTCCTTGATGGTGGCAGTGACCCTGTGGCTGCCGATCTCCATGGTCATGCCATGGACGGTGGCGGTGCTGGAGGTGGGGAATACGTACTGGGCGTTTATGGGCTTGTCGCCCTCGTTTACATAGGTCTGCACCACATAGGTCTCGGCGATGACGCCATTGATATTGGTGGTGACCTCCGTGGACTTTAAGGGGAAATAGTCCGTGGCCACATCGGCCCCTTCGCTCTGGATGACGAAATAGGGGGCGAGAAGCTTCTCCTCCTCCGATTCGTCCCCTTCCGCGGCATGGACCGGGAAATGCCACGCCGTGACCAGAAGCAGCGCGGACAACAGTATGCTCAGGCTTTTTGTTCTTTTTTTCATCGTGATGTACCTCCGTTTCTGCATCCAGAATAAGACGGCATTGCACAGAAGGTGCATCAGATTTTCAACATTTTTGCATCATTTCGGGCTTTCCGGAAAATGATGCAGAAAGGATGGAAAAATGACGGAAAAAAGATGGAAAAGCTGGCCGCGGCCAGGCGTTTATGAGAATGCGGGCATAAAATCAGGACATACTTTACCTCACGCTCACATAGACTTTGAAAAGGAAACAAGCTTCGGGAGGATATAGCGTGTTTGAACAGCGTGGCATTCGGGAGACGGCGGAGGAACTGGAGAGCGATCTGCATCTGGGACTAAAAATGGAGGAGGCGGCAAAACGGCTGAAAAGGGATGGACGCAATGAGATGCGGGCCCCCAGGAAGAAGACGGCCATAGAGTCATTCCTGGAGCAGCTGAACGACCCTCTGATTTATGTGCTGATCGTGGCGGCAGTGGTGTCCGTCCTGCTAAAAGAAGCAAGCGATGCCGTCATCATCGGCGTGGTGGTAGTGCTGAACGCCGTGGTGGGCATGCTCCAGGAGGGCAAGGCCCGGAAGGCCCTGGAATCCCTAAAGAAGCTCACGAGCCCCAAAGCCCTGGTCATCAGAGAGGGCAGGCGCATGGAAATCCCCGCGGCCGAGCTGGTGCGGGGAGACCTGGTCTGGCTGGAGGCGGGCTGCCAGGTGCCGGCTGACCTGCGGCTGACCCAATCCATGAACCTAAAGATAGAGGAATCCGCCCTGACAGGGGAATCCCTTCCTATAGAAAAGAGCGCGCAGTTCGTGGGAGAGGGTGGGAGGCAGCTCCCCCTTGGGGACAGGCGCAACATGGCCTATATGTCCACCATCGTCACCTACGGCAGGGGCCAGGGGCTGGTGACTGCCACAGGCATGGACACGGAGCTGGGCCAAATCGCCGGGATGATCGCGGAGAGCAAAGAGGAGACGACCCCGCTCCAGAAACGTCTGGGGGAGCTGGGCAAGGTGTTGAGCCTGCTGTCCCTCTTGCTCTGCGCCGCCCTTTTTGCCATCGCGGTGCTCCAGAGGCGCAATGTGCCGGAGATGCTGATCACGGCCATCTCCCTGGCGGTGGCGGCGGTGCCGGAGGGGCTTCCCGCCGTGGTGACCATCTGCCTGGCCTTAAGCGTCACCCGCATGGTAAAGGTGAACACCATTGTCCGCCGCCTTCCCTCCGTGGAGACCCTGGGGGCCGTCAGCGTGGTCTGCTCCGACAAGACAGGGACCCTGACCCAGAACCGGATGACTGTGGAGAAATGCTGGCTGGGAGGCCGGATGCGGCGGGCGGAGGAATGCGGCCCGGCACTGTGCCCGGACTTCTATGAAGGAATGGTGCTGTGCAATGACGCCGTTGCGGAAAAAGGGAATCGCACAGGGGACCCTACGGAGCTGGCGCTGCTGGATCTGGCAGCGGGCTTTGGGATGGAGAAGCAGAAGCTGGAGCCCAGGATGCCCAGGATAGGGGAGCTGAGCTTTGATTCCGACCGGAAGATGATGACCACTTTACATAGGAGGGATAGGGGCTCGGGAAGCCGCGGAGAGCTGCGGGCAGCGGAATTCACCGCCATCGAAACCCGGCAGGGCGGCCGCAGAGGCATGGGCAGCAGGCAGGGGCTGGATGAAGCGGCAAAAGGCAGCGCCTGGGGAACCGGAATCGGCACAGGGCTGGAGAGCCTGACAGCGCATACAGTCTCTTACACAAAGGGCGCGCCGGACGAGGTGCTGAAGCGCTGCACCAGAATCTACACTCCGGAGGGCGTGGTCAGGCTT
>CAOOJO010000313.1 GCA_948496895.1 uncultured Acetatifactor sp.
TAAGGGGCATACCGCCCCGGGCCTGTACTCCGCGCTGGCCAACAGGGGATACTTCCCCGTGGCGGATCTCCCCACCCTGCGCCATCTGGGCTCCTATCTGCAGGGGCATCCCTGCCTGCAGCATGTGCCGGGAGTGGACATGTCCTCCGGCTCCCTGGGCCAGGGGATTTCCGCGGCTGTGGGCATGGCTCTGGGCGCTAGGCTTTCCGGCAAGGATTTCAGAGTCTACACGCTGTTAGGAGACGGTGAGATTGAGGAGGGCCAGGTCTGGGAGGCGGCCATGTTCGCCGGCCACAGGAAGCTGGACAACCTGGTGGTGATCGTGGACAACAACGGGCTGCAGATTGACGGACGGATTGACGATGTCTGCTCCCCCAATCCGATTGACAAAAAATTCGAAGCCTTCAACTTCCATGTGATCAATCTGGAGGACGGCAACGACATGGAGCAGATCCGGGCCGCTTTCCAGGAGGCCAGGGCTACAAAGGGCATGCCCACGGCCATCGTGGCCCACACTCTGAAGGGCAAGGGCGTATCCTTCATGGAGGGGAACGTGGACTGGCACGGCAAGGCACCCAATGACGCGGAATACGAGATCGCGATGGCTGATTTGGAGAAGCTGGGCGAGGCGCTTGGCGGATTGGCCCAGGCAGATTAGGAAAGGAGCGGTGAAGGAAATGTCTGATGTAAAAACAGTGAAGAAGATAGCCACCAGAGAAGCCTACGGCAACGCATTGGCAGAGTTCGGAGAGGCCTATCCGGATCTGGTGGTGCTGGACGCGGATCTGGCGGCGGCTACCAAGACCGGCGTCTTTAAGAAGAAATTCCCCGAGAGGCATATCGACTGCGGCATCGCGGAATCCAACATGATGGGCATCGCGGCGGGGCTGTCCCTGACGGGCAAGATTCCCGTGGCCAGCACTTTCGCCATGTTCGCGGCGGGCCGGGCCTTTGAGCAGGTGCGCAATTCCATCGGCTACCCCCATCTGAACGTGAAGATCGGGGCCACCCACGCGGGCATCACCGTGGGCGAGGACGGCGCTTCCCACCAGTGCAACGAGGATATCGCCCTGATGCGGACCATTCCCGGCATGACCATCCTGAATCCCGCCGATGCGGTGGAGGCCAGGGCCTGCGTGAAGGCCGCCCTGGACTTTGAGGGGCCTGTGTACATGCGCTTCGGCCGTGCGGCAGTGCCTGTCATCCACGAGGAGGATGATTACAAGTTTGAAATCGCCAAGGGAGAGGTGCTGCGGGAGGGCAGCGACGTCACCATCGTGGCTACAGGCATCATGGTGAACTCCGCTCTGGAGGCGGCGCAGAAGCTGGCGGAAGAGGGCGTGAGCGCAGAGGTGATCAACATCTGCACCATCAAGCCTCTGGACAAGGAGCTGATTGCGGCCAGCGCGAAGAAGACCGGAAAGGTGGTCACCGCGGAGGAGCATTCCATCATCGGCGGCCTGGGCGGCGCGGTGTGCGAGGCGCTGGCGGAAACCTGCCCTGTGCCGGTGTGCAGGATCGGCATCCAGGACGTGTTCGGCGAGTCCGGTTCTGCCGGGGCTTTGCTTGTGAAGTACGGCCTGGACGGCGACGGCGTGTACCGGACGGTGAAAGAGTTCCTGGCATAAGGGAAGAACTTCCGGCAGTAGGGCATTCCAAAGAGAATCTGCCGTCCTGACGGGCGGCAGACTCTTTTTATATGCAGGCCCTGATGGGAAGCTTGCTGCCGCTCAGTATACGGGCTGCAGGGTAAGTAGTGGAGAAGAGAATCCCTGCTCGGTCATGCAGGCCTGTGTGCGAAGGCGCTTGAAGGATGGCGCGGAGCTGGAATAAGGATTTGGAGGACGAGTCCATGGCAAAATTATATGTGAACGAGAAGAAGAAAAAAGGATACATCAATCCGGAGATTTACGGACATTTTTCCGAGCATCTGGGGAGATGCATCTATGAAGGGCTGTTCGTGGGGGAGGATTCCCATATCCCCAATAAGAACGGCATGCGCACCGATGTGGTGGAGGCGCTGAAAAAACTGCAGATTCCCGTGCTGCGCTGGCCCGGCGGGTGCTTTGCGGACGAATACCACTGGATGGACGGTATCGGCCCGAAGGAGGAGCGCAAGCGGATGGTGAACACCAACTGGGGCGGCGTGGTGGAGGACAACAGCTTCGGCACCCACGAGTTCTTCGAACTCTGTGAGCAGCTGGGCTGCAAGACCTACATCAACGGCAACGTGGGCAGCGGCACCGTGCAGGAGATGTCCGAGTGGGTGGAGTACATGACCTTCGACGGCGTGTCCCCCATGGCGGAGCTTCGCCGCAGGAACGGCCGGGAGGAGCCCTGGAAGGTGGACTATTTCGGCATCGGCAACGAGAACTGGGGCTGCGGCGGCAACATGACCCCGGAGTATTACGCCAACCTCTACCGCAGGTACCAGACCTTCGTCCGCCATTATGACAAGGCCGCGCCCATCAAGAAGATCTGCGGCGGCCCCAATGTGGACGACGACAACTGGACGAAGAAGGTGCTGAAGACCTGCTTCGCCAAGCCGAACCCCGGCGGAAAGAAGTTCAGCGGCTTCATGGACGGGCTGTCCCTGCACTACTATGTCCATCCCGGCGGATGGGAGCACAAGGGCAGCGCCACCGAGTTCGACGAGGAGACCTGGTACAAGACCATGTACAAGGCTCTCTACATCGAGGAGCTAATCAATCTCCACGGGGCCATCATGGACCACTATGACCCGGACAAGAAAATTGGCCTGATTGTGGACGAGTGGGGCGACTGGTTCGACGTGGAGCCGGGGACGAACCCGGGCTTCCTCTACCAGCAGAACACCATGCGGGACGCTTTGGTGGCGGCGGTGAGCCTGAACATCTTCAACAGGCACTGCGACCGGGTGAAGATGGCCTGCATCGCCCAGATGGTGAACGTGCTCCAGTCCGTGATCCTCACGGAGGACGAGCGGATGCTGCTGACTCCCACCTACCATGTGTTCCACATGTACAGGGGCCATCAGGGGGCCGAGCTGGTGGAGAGCAGCCTGGCCGGAGAGGGAATCGTGGGCGTGGAGGATTACGAGATGCCCGCCCTGCAGGAATCCGTGTCGGTGCGGGAGGACGGGACTGTGCTGGTGACGCTGGCGAACCTGTCCGCCCGGGATGCCTATCCCGTGGAGCTGATGCTCACGGAGAAGAAGCCGGAGACCGTGAAGGCCGCGATCCTCACCGGCGAGATGCAGGCGCACAATACCTTCGAGGAGCCTGACCAGGTGAAGGAGGAGGTATTTCAGGATGTGGCGCTGACGGAGCGGGGCGTGCGCTTTACCATCCCGGCCTGCAGCGTGGTGAGTTTGGAAATCCGGTAGGATAGCGGAAGCCGGGAGCATGAAGATACAGAAAAGATTTGAGAACGGCAGGATGAAGACAGAGGTTCGTCCTGCCGTTTTTGAAAGGGACTGTCAAATGCTTCAAAATTTGGTTGAATGGGACGGCCACATCATTTATAATTATGGTGAAAGCAGGACAAGAAAGATAGATTTGCTGCCCCGGGAATCTTATCACAAAGTAGAGGGCTTTGTGGAACAGCTTATCGCGTTGAATAAACAGGCTGTGAAAGAAAAAGCGTTTCAGGAATTCATGCAGAAAATGAAGGCTGCAGAGAAGTCTGTACAGGAGAAGGGTTTTATTCGGAAGAGGAGGTTGAGGAGGAGCTGGGGGATTATAACGCAGGAAACCTTGGACTATTGGGGCGATAATTAAGAAATAAGCGGCCACAGATATTTTAAATAAATCTAAACTATTTTAGAGATTCGTGATAGTTCACAAAAACGACACATCGATTTTATTATTATTTCACAAAAATCTAACACTTTTCAAATAAGCATTGAAAAACGAAAAAGACATGATATAATGAATACAGTACCAAAACAGAACGGATAATTCGTGAATTTGCTGTAGCAGATTTGAGAAAATCGGAAGATGTCTTATAAAATATAGGAGAACCTATTTCGTTTCTCTGCAATATGCCGGAGGCCCGGCGTGCTGGGCCAAGACAGGAATGCGGGCGGAGTTTTCTTCCCCGCAAATTTATTAGCCCAAATGTTTAGAAAAAACTAAAATAATTTATAGAATAGAATTATATTTAGAATACACAAAACTACTTTATATATGCAATACAAATCCCAAAACAAAAG
>CAOOJO010000314.1 GCA_948496895.1 uncultured Acetatifactor sp.
GTTCAGGGCAGCCACCTGCATGGCAAGATTCGTCAGGGCCTCCTTCACGGCATCGTTCACCACATCCGTCTTGGCCTCGACGATGACACCTATGCGCCCGCCGCCATGTACATAGGTAGCCACGCAGCCTTCCGCTGCCTCCACCTTCTCGAATCTCCTGATGCTCAGCTTCTCGCCGATGACGGCAATCTTGTCCACCAGCGCTTCCTTCACCTTCTTGGAGCCGTCCTCAATCCATGCCTCTTCCAGGAACGCATCGATGTCCGCGGCATCTGTCTCCACAGCCTGCTTTGCCACGGCTTCCACGAACTGCTGGAATGTCTCGTTCTTTGCCACGAAGTCCGTCTCGGAATTGACCTCCACCACTGCGGCTACCTTGTCGCCCTTGGTAGCGATGCGGCAGATGCCCTCCGCGGCAATCCTGCTCTCCTTCTTCACAGCCTTGGCCTGTCCGCTCTTCCGCAGAATCTCCACAGCCTCTTCCATATTTCCATTGGCCTCGCTCAGGGCCTTTTTGCAATCCATCATACCGGCTCCGGTCTGCTCACGAAGCTCCTTGACCATTGCCGCTGTAATCTCTGCCATTTATATCATCCTCCTGTCTTCATTCTTCTCATCACACTCACGCATCACTACCTCAGTGCCCTGCGCTCCCAGTGCCCTATCCATTTATACCTTTTCTGCCGCTTACGCTTCCTCCTGTGCGGCTACCTCTTCGATGTCCTCGGCTTCTCCGGCCTGAGCCGCTACCGCTTCCTCAGTGTAGACAGTCTCGCCCTGGTTCGCCTCGACGACAGCGTCCGCCATCTTGGAGACAATCAGCTTCACTGCCCTGATGGCGTCATCGTTGCCGGGAATGATGTAATCCAGCTCCTCAGGATCGCAGTTGGTATCGCCGATGCCAATCAGTGTGATACCCAGCGCCCGGGCCTCCTGCACGCAAATCCGCTCCTTCTTGGGGTCTACTACAAAGATAGCGTCAGGCACTCTGGTCATGTTCCGGATGCCGCCCAGGTTCTTCTCCAGCTTCTCCCATTCCTTCTTCAGCTTGATGACTTCCTTCTTAGGAAGCACATCAAAGGTTCCGTCCTCGGACATCTTCTCGATGGCGTGGAGCCTTCCGATGCGGGACTGGATGGTCTTGAAGTTGGTCAGCATGCCGCCCAGCCATCTCTCGTTCACGTAGTACATGCCGCAGCGCTCCGCCTCGACCTTTACAGCGTCCTGGGCCTGCTTCTTGGTGCCCACGAACAGGATAGTGCCGCCCTGCGCGGCGATTTCGGAGACGGCCCTGTAGGCCTCGTCCACCTTGCCTACAGACTTCTGCAGGTCGATGATGTGGATGCCGTTCCTCTCGGTGAAGATGTAGGGAGCCATCTTAGGGTTCCATCTTCTGGTCTGATGTCCGAAATGGACGCCTGCTTCCAGCAGCTGTTTCATAGAAATAACGCTCATGTTCTTTACCTCCGTTTGGTTGTTTTCTTCCGCAGGACCTTCCCGCCGAATCCGCGTTTTAATCCGGCAGACTCCGGCAACTACCCCAGAATGCTTTCCTCCATTCCTCAGAGCACCATTGCCGAATAGACCTGCGTGTTTTTTGCCCCTCTGGCAGTTATCGAGCTGCGCTGCCGCGCGCTCTCCAACATTTCGCATTATAGCACAATACCTCCTGCCGCGCAAGAGGTATTGGAAAAAATTATCTGTTTCCCATAATAATCCTTACGATTTCCTCATCGGTGGTACCCCTGGGAATCTCATAGACACCCTCCTGGATGCTCCGGGAGTAGCTGTTGGAGCAGATGTAATAGTCAAGGCTGTCCGCGTCCTCTATCAGCCCCAGCTCCTCCAGCAGCTCGCAGACGCTGTAGGAGGTGACGCCCTCCTCGATGACCACAGTGACCAGTTCCCCTTCGGCCCCGCCTGTCTGCTCGCCGCTCCCTTCCGGCTCTCCCTGAGTGCCATCGGATTCAGGGCTTTCCCCGGCATCCCCGGTTTCTCCCTCGGCGCCGGAATCCCCTCCGGCTTCCGGTGCGGCGCTTCCCTCTTCCCCTGGATTTACATCCGGCTCAGAGCTGCTCCCCATCTTTCCATCGGACCTCCCATCGGAATCCGGCACGGTACCAGCGTCTCCGGAGGGCTGCCCTTCCGGCAGGTCCGTCCCATAGGGAAGATCCGACAGTCTCCTGGAATCGCTCTCCACCATTCCAAGCTCCAATGCCCTGACCTTTATCTCCGCATCGCTTAAAGGGAGCTTCTCCCCCTTGACCACCCCCATCAGCAGGGCGGTAACGATGATTCCGATTCCCAATCCCCGCATTTGATATCTCAGTTTCACTTATTTCCTCGATTCTTGAAACAAATCAATCACCAGCTTTACTTCCCCTACGCCAAGCTCCAGCTCCCTGGCGATATCCGCCACCGCCTTTCCCTGGCGGTAGAGCGATATGATTCTCTCCTTATTGCTGCCGGACTCGGCGTTCGCCTGGACATCCTCCGTCCCGGGAACCGCCCCGGACTCCAGAATCGGCTCCTCTGCCTGCTTCTGTTCCGTGTCCTGGACCGCCTTTCCCTGCTCTGACGGCAGATGGGCCTGGGTTACCCGGACGGGCTCTGCCGTCTCCGCTGCCTGGCGCTTCAGGGCAGCAACCGCCTCCTCCGCCTCCTTTACGGCCCGGTTCACATCCGCCACCGTATTCTTCAGGCTGGTATGCTTATTGTTGAGCATATCGTAGAGGAACATGACCTCCTCATGGTTCTTTCGGATTTCCGTCAATACCGTCTCGGAATACTCGCTTACCGCCATAATCTTCTCATTGGAAAGCCTCTCCAGGGAGCGCTCCGTCTTCTCCATGGCATAGGTCACCGACTCGTCCGTGGCCTCGTTCACGGATTTTCGCATGGCGGCAAGCTCCCGCCCCACCAGCTCCCTGATGTCCTCCGCTGACAGGGCTTCGCCGGATGTCCCCTTTCTGTCCGGAATGAAGAAGCTCAGCACGAAAATGATTCCCCCTGCGATCAAAAGGAAAATCTCCATTATATCCATATCTGTCCGTCCATTCTAATCCCCTGCAGGGAAGATATTCTGCCCGTCTGCCCAGGCTAAATCTTCATGTCGAAGCCGCCGCTCTTCTTCACCACCACGCGTTCCTGGGCTGCCTTCTTCTTACGGTTCCTTCCGCCGTCCCCGCTGTACTTGTTGTTCCCCTTCTCCTTGGCATCGGGCCGGTTCTCATGCCACTGGGTGTCGTCGCTCTGATGCACCCCGCGGATGTTCTGCTCCGTGGTCTTCTGGAACTGCTGGCTGAAGTTCGCCTGATCCACGTTTACCTTATTGTCCTCATTATGCTTGATCGTGGTATAATCCTGTGCCCTGGAAATCGTTGTCAGTTCAATGGATCCAAATGCCATAGTCTGCCTCCTTTCGCAGTGGAACGCCCCTACATGGCCACCATCCGCACCTCGCCGTCCTCCTTGACGAACTTGCAGTACCGGTAATCGTTCTGGAGGGTCTTCGACACGTTCCGGATGATGATGGTGGTGTTGGGATAGGCCTGCTCATTGATGATGACCTCTCCCTGCTGCCTGTTCTCCATCATGGCCTGAAGCTCCCCTATGCGGTTGTTCAGGTTCTCCAGCTCCGCCGACTTCTCCTGTATCAGCGACAGCACGCTCCTCATATATCGAAGCTGGCTGTCATTGTACTTAAATCCCTTCTTCTGCTTCTCCTTGAAATTGTCAAAGACCACCTGGGCCGCGTCCACCGTCTTCTTGCTCTCCTCGGCGGTCTTCTGTGCCCGGTCGTACTGGGATTTGATCAGAGGATCCACGCCCACCTCCAGAGTAGTGGCTGTGCTCATGCTGCCTCCCACGGTCTTTGCCGTGATGGAGTTCGTAGCCTGGATCCGTCCTCCCAGGATGATGCCCCTCCTGCCGTCCACCCGCACATCGGTGCCCGCGGTGACCACGCAGTGCATGATGGCCTCGGACTCCAGATAGCCGCCCGTCACCACCCTGGCGTTCTCCAGGAACTTCACCATGATGTTGCCTCCGGCCCGCAGATAGCCCTTCCCCATGCCGTTCATGCCCTTGGCGATGATGATGTTGCCTCCGGCGATGACCCTGGCGCTCTCCACGCCGCCGTTTATCACTACGTCTCCCCCGGCCTTCACCTCCATGGTGGCGGTGACGCTG
>CAOOJO010000315.1 GCA_948496895.1 uncultured Acetatifactor sp.
GCTTACCAGGCTATAGTTGATGCCGTCCGTGCCCTGGCTCTCCCCATCGCACATATCCGTGCAGTAATACCGCGCGCCGTGGCCGCCGGCCTCTTCGATTCCCTTCCTGACCTCCTCCACCAGGATGTCCAGGTGGCCGCTGCCCGGATGGCTGTCGCCGAAGGTGCTCTCTATGATGACCTGGGGCTTGGCCAAATCCTCGGGCTTCCAGCCCGTCCCTATCCGCAGCGGATCCAGCTCCGGCGCGTTCTTTCGCATTTCCTGACTTCTCAGTTCCATGTTCTGTCTTTCCTCCTACTCCACTAATATCCTCTCAGAATCTCTCTTCTGCTTTCCTAATATCCTCTCGAAATCTCTCTTCTGCTTTCCGCAGAGCTTTCCGGAAGCCTTTTTCAGAGATTCCTCTCTTTTTCTGCTCTATGGTTTATCAAGGCTCCGATTTTGCCTGATTTCTCTGCGATGCTCTTTCTATTTTACATTACAGTTTTATCCTGAAATCCCGCCGTTTTTTATAACAACGCCTTCAAGCCCTTGATTTTACTGGATTTTGGTCAAAACTCATCGTTATATTTTTTAACAACAAAATTATATCTTTATCCTGAAACCATTGAATTTAAGGGTTTTTCTCTGTTGTTATAATTTTTCTCGGGAGCCTAGGTTTTATCTTATTGTTTCATTCCGGCCTTTCCGTTCTCTGCTCCCCCAGTGCTGCCCTACAGAAAGCAGGGACGACGCCGTCCGGTAATTCCCTCATCTCCTGATATTTCTCAGGCGAAGAACGAGATGATCAGCGCCACCACGAACCCGGTTCCGCCCACCAGCGTCTCCATGATCGTCCAGGTCTTCAGCGTGGTCTTCTCATCCATCCCCACCAGGGACTTCACCAGCCAGAAGCCGGAATCGTTGAAGTGGGAGCAGACGGTAGCCCCTCCTGCCACTGCCGCCGTGGTGCAGGCCAGGTACAGCGGGGACAGATCCGCGATGCCCGGCATGGCCGCGATGATGCCTGCCGCCATGGTCATGGCCACGGTGGCGGAGCCCACGCAGATCCTCACCAGTGCCGCCACCACAAAGGCCACCACCACGATGGGGAGGTTCGCGGAAGACACCGCGTTTCCGATCAAATCGCCCAGCCCCGAATACTGCAGCATATACCGCAGCACGCCGCCGCAGGCCGTCACCAGCAGGATCAGTCCGGTAGGCTCTAAGGACTTCGTCATGATTTTTTCCAGCTGCTCCATTTTATATCCGTGCTTCAGCCCCAGGACCAGCATAGCCACGATGGTGGCGATCAAAAGGGCCACGAAGGGCTCCCCCAGGAAGCCGAATACCGGCGCCAGTCCGCTGAGGGCTGGAACCACTCCCGCTATGGAGTCCAATATGATCAGCACCAGAGGAATCAGGATGATGCCCACGATGGTCCAGAAATTGGGCAGCTTGGACTCGTCAAAGTCCTCCTGGTTCGCCACATGCTCCGGCACGGGCACCATGTACTTATTCCCGCAGACGGCTCCCCACACAGGCCCTGCCACCACCATGGCGAAGATGCCGCACAGGATCCCCACCATGATCACCCAGCCCAGCTCCACGTTCAGCATGGTGGCCACCAGCACCGGCCCCGGGGTAGGCGGGATAAAGGCGTGCCCCACCGCAAGCCCCGCCAGCAGCGGAATCGCGTAGAACAGAGAGGAACGGTTCGTCCGCTTGGCCAGGGAGAAGGCCAGGGGAATCAGGATGATCAGCCCTGCGTCGAAGAACACCGGCATGGCGATGACCAGGCCCGTAATGCCCAGGGCCCAGGCCGCTTTCCTGTCGCCGAACCATTTCACCATGCTCACCGCCAGGGTCTGGGCCCCTCCCGAGGCCTCCAGGATAGCCCCGAACATGGAGCCCAGCCCCACCAGCAGGGCGATTCCCTTTAACGTATTCCCGATACCGTCGTTCACTGCCGTCACGATCTTCTCAAAGGGCATGCCCGCCCCCAGTCCTATCACAATCGCTCCCACCAGAATGGAAACCATCGCCTGTACCTTGAACTTGATGATCAGCAAAAGCAATACCGCAAGCCCTACGATTGCCGCGATCACCAATCGGGTAGGGTTCAGAACTAAAGCTTCTCCAGCCATGTTTATGACCTCCTTCATTGTTTCTACATTTCCTGCCTTTTTGTTTGGTTTGTTTGGTTCTTGGTCTCTAAATCTTTTGTTCTGCATGCATGCTTCTTTGTTTCGCTGATAACATCAGACGTCCTGTTGTTATTGTGCTTTCATTATATTATTTCGTATATTTTTGCACAATACATCTGATGTATTTATTTTCACTTCCATATTTTGCACAAAAAAAGAGGGGTTCCGCCCTGTAGGATTCCCTCTTTTTTGTCTATTATGTCCATATCATTTTATGGGTCGTCTGCGGGACATCCCAGTCGTCTGACGTATCATCCCTGATTGGCGCTTCCGGGGCCTGCGCCGTCCCTCTCCTCCAGAATCCTCAGGATGGCCTGGCGGTTGTAGGTCAGGTGCATCATCATGGCGCATCTGGCCCCCACCGAATCCCGCTTCAGGATGGCATCCGTAATGGCCCTGTGGGTCTCCAGGGTCTCGTTTATCAGCAGGCGGTGGGTCACATTGGCGAAGGTGTGCACCGCCGTGTTGATGACCGGGATCAATGTCTCCACCACCTGGTTCCTGCTGCACCGGGCGATGCAGGTGTGGAATTCGATGTCCTTGCCGATGTGGTTATGGCCGCCCAGGTAGAGCCGCTCCGTCTCGTCGCACAGGGCCTTCAGCCGTCTCAGCTCCCTTTCGGAGGCGTTCTTGCAGGCCAGGGCAGCGATTTCGGGCTCGATCATCAGGCGTACCTCGAACAGATCCAGGGCCACCTTGTACTTGTCCTCTATCCGGTTCAGCCCCAGGGGATCCTCCTCCAGGAAATTGGCATTGATGACATAGGTTCCGGAGCCTCTGCGCACCTCCAGGATGCCCCGGGAGACCAGGCCCTTCACCGCCTCCCGGATGGTGCTGCGCCCCACGCCGAACCGCTGGGCGAGCTCGAACTCGTTGGGAATCCTCTGGCCCTGGCCAATCGGCTCGTTCAGGATATATTTCATCAGCTCGTCCTCAATCCTGGCGCCCAGGGGTTTTTTATTCCTTTTGTCGCTGTCGTACATTTCCCCTCCTCTTTCGCGGCACATCTTAGTTTGCTGACCGCATTCATCTCTTCGATTATGGCATCCTATCTGACCGTCCATACCTTCTTGATTGGCCTCTCTTCAAGCTTACGGATCGAAGGCTTTTCTTTTTGAATGGCAGCCTGATTTTATGCTCTTGAATCCTGTTTCGGCTCTGCAGCTGTCTTAATTATACTATATAAACAACCTGATGCAACCCTTTTTATGGTTTTTCGATTCCTACCGTCAATTCCCCATGGCTTTTATAATTTAGTGCTTGCTAAATTAAATTAGCATGTTATAATATGTGATTATAGAAAAAAGGATTGGAGGGGACGAACCATGGATGACAAAATCCTGAAGGCCCTGGGCGAGCCCAGGCGGTTCCAGCTCCTGCAGCTGATGTCCAGCCGGGGCTACTGCGTCCGCGCCCTGGCCATGCGCAGCGGCCTGTCGGAATCCGCGGTGTCCCAGCATCTGAAGGTCCTGCGGGAGGCGGGGCTGGTGCTGGGGGTGAAGCGGGGCTATTACACCCACTACCGCCTCGACAAGGAGGCCCTGGGCGCAGTCATCGCCGAGCTGGAGCAGCTGCGGGACACCAGGCGCAGGCCCTGTGACGGCCCTTTCTACGGCTGCCCGGAATCGGAGCAGCTCAAATGCAAGTCCTACGTACCACCGGAGAAAAGAGGAAAGGAAGAGACCGAACCATGTTGAAACGCTTTATCTACTACTACAAACCCCACAGGAAGATGCTGGCCCTGGACATGCTGGCGTCCCTGCTGATCTCGGTGATCGGCATGGTGTACCCCATCGTCACCAACAAGATGCTCAACATCTATATCCCGGAGAAGATGTACTCCACCATCGTCATCGCCGGCCTGATCGTGCTGGCTTTGTACGTCCTGCGCATGGCGCTGCGCTACTTCGTGCAGTATTACGGCCATGTCATCGGCGTGAAGATGCAGTCCCAGATGCGCCAGGATCTCTTCGCCCATCTGGAGAAGCAGCCCTTCCAGT
>CAOOJO010000316.1 GCA_948496895.1 uncultured Acetatifactor sp.
GGTTGTACAGATGCCTGATGGTGTCCGCCATGTGCAGTCTGAAAAATTCTTTCCGCCGCCTGCTGCCCAGCCTCACAGCGCCTTTCAGGTTCAGCCCCACGGTGGGCAGGGCCGTGTCCCCGATCCAGGAATAGCGGCCGCTGTTCACCATGTCCTGCATCACCAGCATGCCATGGAGGTCGCAGTAATAGTAGAAGCATTCCGGCTCAATCTTGATGTGCTTGCGCAGCAGGTTCAGGCCCAGCTCCTTCATGCGCAGGATGTCCCGCTCATACTCCGCCGCCTGCGCCGGGAGATAGATTCCGTCACAGAAATATCCCTGATCCAGGACACCGTGGAGGAATACGGGCTCCCCGTTCAGGCAGACTCTCGGGATGCCGTCCCTCTGCTCTATGGCAATGGTTCTGAGTCCGAAATAAGAGGATACCCTGTCCTCCCCCATTTCCACCGTCATGTCGTATAGATAAGGACGTTCTGTCGTCCATAGCAAGGGCTGATATAATGTCCCATCATCCAGAGGGATTTTGGAGAGGTCAATCTCCACCGCATCGCCCTGCGCGCGCACCGTATGGAAGCTGCCGTCATGGAGCTTTATGGTGACAGACAGGCTTTCGGCGGCATTGTTCGACACCCTATCCGCACTGGCAGCTTTTTCGCTACCGGCAAATCTCTCCGCGGCTTCTCCCGTCCGCTTCCCTCCGCCCCGCACTATGGCTATCCGCACCTTCTGTGTATCCGCAGTCATATCCAGCCTCTCAATATAATTTTCCGGCACCGGCTCCAGCCACACGCTCTGCCAGATGCCGCTTACCGGCGTGTACCACATGCCGCCACGGGCCTTCCTCTGCTTCCCGTAAGGATACCGCGACGACAGGGTGTCCTCCGCCTTCACGCACAGCAGGTTCTCCCCCTTCTCGTCGTCTGCCAGATATTCCGTCACATCGAACCAAAAAGGCAGATAGCCGCCCTCATGCCTGCCCACGAACCGCCCGTTCAGGAAGACCTCCGCCACCTGATCCACGGCCCCGAAGTGCAGCAGGACGCGCCCCCGTTTCCCCTTTCCAGAGGACCAGAAACCCTCCGGCAGGGTGAAGCTTCTGACATATTCCAGTTTTGCGCCCACGCGCCCACGGTACCCCGACAGCAGCGCCTGAGGCGGAAACGGCAACAGAATCTCCTGTCCGTTCAGCCGCCACTTTCCGTTGAGGCTCATCCACTTTTCCCTGCGCATCTGGGGCCGGGGGTAGGCATCCCAGACCTGGCCAGGCACCTCAGAGCCTCCTGTATACATATCCACAGTCTGCAAGTTATGTGGCCCGGGTGCAGCCTTATCCTCCTGCTCCGGCTGGTTTTCTGGTATCACCCTGCCCTCATCCCACAGTCCAGGCGCTTTCCGCGCCCCCATGCCTGCCTCTGCTCCATCCCTCTGCCTGGCGGCGCTTAGCATCTCAGTACTTTTCCCCAGGGATGCCGCCCCGGCCTCCGGCAAGCCAGCCCCCGCTTTCCCCGCGTCTATGCTTTCGAGAAGCCGCTCTCCGCACTGGCTCACCAGCCTGTGATGCCCCCTGCACATCATCCGGAAAATCAGGCCCAGCGCAGCCATAGTGGCCACCGCCGCCAGGAATGCCGCCACAAAGATATTCTGGTTCGGCAAAAAGGACGTAGTGCCGTCCGAATTCACGATTGTGTCCGCGTCCCGCAGCACGAAAGCCCCGATGGCAGGCCCCAGGATGCCCGGTATCAGCACCTGCCCGATGATCCGAATGCCCTGGAACTGGCCCGCCCGCTGTCCCGGAATGTTGCTCCGGATCATGGCCCCGAAGACCGCCATGCCCGTCAGATACCCTGTCATCATCAAAAGGGAGCCGATAAAGACGATTCCCGTAGCCCGCCCGAAATACAGCAGCACATATCCCGCCATCAAGAGCAATATGGAGGGCACCACCGAAGACCGGAACCCCAGCAGGTCATAGAGCCTCCCATAAAACGCCGTGACCACAGCCGCCAGCACAATGGCAGGAGCCATGACCATCACGTAGTTAGCCATGCCTAATGTCTTTTCATAATACAGTATCAGGTAGGGCATGAAGATATTGATGGAGATGCCGAACACCGCGAAAGCCCCTATCACCGCGTACAGCAGCGGGTTCTCCCGCAGAACGGACAGGCGGAAGCTGTAGGAGACATTCCCCCAGTAGCCCTGCCTCCCCTCTCCTGGGGCTCCCCCGGGGGTTCTTTCCCTCTCTGTCTTCGGCCTTGTCTTTTGCTTTGTCTTGGGCTCAGCATGCGGTTTTGGCCCTGTCTGCTGCTCCGCCACACGCTTCGTCTGCGGCTTTATCCCCTGCTTTTCTTCAATCAGAAAGAATCCCAAGCCTCCGATGGCCATCACCGCAGCGCCCACAATCAGGTAGATGGCCGTCCAGCTCTCCGCCCTGTCCAGGTCGAAGGCGGAGAACCCGCCGAACACCACCAGAATGGCCACCAAAGGCATCATGGAATTGATGCCCTCTATCTTCCCTCTGTTGCTGCCATCGCCCCAGTCCGTCATCCAGGCGTTGAAGCAGGCGTCGTTGGCCGATGAGCCCAGGAAAGTCATCACGCAGTCCAGCACAATCACCAGCGCGATGCCCAAAGACGCCGCCCCCAGGGCGCTCCCCGCCAGGGGCGTCAGGAAATCCACCCGCAGAAGCGCGAAAGCCAGGATGGACACGCCCCAGGCCAGATACCCTCCGCAGATGAAGCCCCTACGCTTTCCCACATAGTCCGTGAACGCCCCCACCAAAATAGTGGTCACCGTAGCCGCCACGGAGCTGGCCCCCACCATCAGGGAGATGTCCGCCGCCGAGGCGTGGAACATCTTATAGATGAAGACATTGAAGTACATGTTCTCCACCACCCAGGCCACCTGGCCCATGAGGCTGAAGATGAACAGCGCTGCCCAGAATCTTTTACCCGTTTTTTGTGAATCCATTCCCGCTCCCCCTCCGGCTGCACCGCCGTCTTTGAATCCGTATCCTCCAGCTAGTTTCAGGCTTTTATCATAGCATATCCGGGAGAAAGATTCCATCCTGTTCTGCGCTATGCGATGTAAAGTTTTCATGACAGAAAGACCACGAAAGATGGCTGCCTCTGCAAAGCCCCCTAGAGATAGCCCACCGGGATGACCCTGTCCTGCCCTTTCAGGGTCACCATCCTGTCATACGTGCAGATCACGCCGCCAGGCCCCCTCCTGACTCCCGGCAGCTTTTCCAGCACGTCGAAAGCCGTGATGTCGTTTGCTTTCGGGTCGGCATGCTTCTTGATTTCCAGCGGATACAGCACGTCTCCCTCCGCCACCAGCAGGTCGATCTCCCTCTGGTCTTTATCCCGATAAAAGTAGAGCGGAGGATCCAGCACGCCCTGATTATAATAGCTCTTCAGCACCTCCGAAACCACGAAGCTCTCAAAAAAGGCTCCGGCCATGGCGCCGTTCTTCAGCACATCCACCCCGTTCCACTTTGTGAGATATGCGGCAAGTCCCGTATCCAGAAAATAGAGCTTCGGCGTCTTGACAGCGCGTTTTACCAGATTGTTGGAATAAGGCTGCAGCAGATAGACGATGTTCGAAGCCGTCAGGACGGAAAGCCATCTGTCGGCTGTGGGCTGGCTGATCCCTACGTCGCTTGCCACAGCGCTCAGGTTCAAGAGCTGCCCTGTCCTGGCCGCCATCGCCGCCATGAACTTCGTGAACTTTACCTCATCCCCTACCTGGGTCAGCTCCCGCACATCCCGTTCAATATACGTCCTGACATAAGCCCCATAGAACATCTGCCAGTCAAAGTCAGGATTCACGTACAGCTCCGGCATGCTGCCCCGATGGATGTTCTCCCAGATATCCGCATACGCAATGTCCTTAAGCTCCTCTCTGCGCGCCGCAAGATACGCCTCCGTGGGGACGAACGCCTCCCGAAACCGGCAGCCATACTTCTCGCGCATGGAAAGCCCCTGCAGCATGGCGATTCCCAGCCGTCCGGCCAGAGATTCGCTGACATTCTTCATCATCTGAAAGGATTGGAATCCGCACAGGAAGAACTGCCCCTTCCTCCTGTCCCTGTCCAACAGAAGCTTTATCTGCGGGAACAGGTTCGGCGCTTTCTGGACCTCGTCAAGGAAAATCGGGGGCGGATTGTCCTTAAAAAATGTGG
>CAOOJO010000317.1 GCA_948496895.1 uncultured Acetatifactor sp.
TTCATCATTTCCTTAAAATTATATGCTGCTTCCATCATCTGCTCCTTTACTACCTGATTCTCACCGGCTGCGCAGCCCTATGTATTCGTACATGTCCGTTATCCTATGCTCTGCCGCGATCCGCTCCAGCTTCTCGTAGACCTGGCAGAAATCTTCCACCGTGATGTCCCTGCCGCCCAGTCCGTAGAGATAATTCACGGCCTCCGCTGTCCCCTTTGCCTGGTACAGCGCCGCTCGCACCTCCGCGCCCAGAGGGCCCCCCGTAGCGGAGAACATCTCCGAGCGGTCCAGGATGGCCACCGCTTTCACATGGGACAGCGCCTGGGCTATCTCCTCCTCCGGGAAAGGGCGGAACACCCTGATCTTCACCAGGCCCACCTTCTTTCCTGTAGTGCTGCGGATCTGCTCGATAGCCGCCTTGCAGGTCCCCGCCGCGGAACCGATTAGCACCACGGCGTATTCCGCGTCCTCCATCCGGTAAGCCTCGAAAAAGCCGTATTCCCGGCCTGTCATATCCCGGAAACGCTCCGCCACCTCCAAAATGACCCTGCGGGCATTGATCATGGCCTGGCGCTGTCCTCTCTTTGTCTCCATATAGTAGCTGGATACGGCATAGGGGCCTACCGCCAGGGTCTCCTGCGGATTTAACAGAAAATGCTTCGGCTCCCGCTCTCCCACGAACACGCGCACCTTCTCGTCCTCTTCCAGCAGGATATTCTCTACGCCATGGCTTGTGATGAACCCGTCCTGGCAGATCATCACAGGGAGCATCACGTCTCTGTGCTCCGCAATCGGGTATGCCTGCAGGAAATTGTCGTATGCCTCCTGATTGGACTCCGCATAAATCTGAATCCATCCGCTGTCCCTGGCGCCCATGCTGTCGGAATGATCCGCATTGATGTTGATGGGGCCGGACAGGGCGCGGTTCACCAAAGCCAGCACAAGGGGCAGCCGGTTGGAAGCCGCCACATACAATTCCTCCCACATCAGGGCCATGCCACAGGAAGACGTGGCCGTAAGCGCCCTCGCGCCTGCCGCCGATGCCCCCACCGCGGCGCTCATGGAGCTGTGCTCGCTCTCCACAGGAATGAATTCCGTGTCCATCTCCCCGTTCGCGATATAATTGGCCACATATTGGGGAATCTCCGTGGAGGGCGTGATGGGAAATGCCGGCATCACGTCCGGATTGATCTGTTTGATGGCATAGGCCACCGCCTCATTGCCGGATAAACGTTCTCTCACAGCCATCTACTTTCCCTCCTTCATGGAAATCGCGCCGAAAGGGCAGACCTTTGCGCAGATGCCGCAGCCCTTGCAGTGGTCGTAGTCAAACTCTCCTCGCAGCTTATCCTTTACCGGGATGGAGGAATCCGGGCAAGTGGGCGTGCACAAAAGGCACTGCTTACATTTTTCCCGGTTCCACACCGGCGTGGAGGTGCGCCATTCCCCTGTGCAGAATTCCCGGGAGGTAGCCGGTTCAAAAATCTTGTTCCCTTCCGTTATGTCCTGCCAGGGACTGTTCTCGTTTATTCTGTCGCTTATCATGAACTTCTCCTGCCTTTCCTCTCTTAATGCTTTAACAGCTCTTGGCGATTTCCTCAAAGGTCATCTCTAGGGCCTTCATATTGCCATCGATGACTTCCGGCTTCTTGGCGAATTTGTGGTGGAAGGAAGCCTCCATCTCCTTCATGAACGCATCCTGCTCCATAGCGCCGGAAACTGCCACCACTGCCGCCAGCATGGGGGAATTGGGATAATTCTTCCCCAGGGTCTTCATGGAAATGTCTTTTGCGTTCAGGGTGTAGACCGCCCCTTTATAGTCGTGCAGAAGAGGGAGCAGTTCCTCCTTTTCTTTTTCCGTATTGATGATGACAGCTCCATCCTCCTTCAGTCCCTGCGTCACGTCCGTGCTCTCCAGGAGCCCATCATCTACTACGACTACATAGTCTGGCGAATAGATATTGGAATGAACTGTAACAGGCTCCTCGCTGATTCGGTTGTAAGCCGTAATCGGCGCTCCCATACGCTCCGGGCCATATTCCGGAAAGCCCTGGACGAACTTCCCCGCCTTGAACGCCACATCCGCCAGCAGAAGCGCCGCTGTCTTCGCGCCCTGGCCTCCTCTTCCATGCCATCTGATTTCCATTGTGTCCTTCATTCTCCTGCCTCCTTGCGCCCGCTCCAGCGGGCATCCATCTTTCCTTTTACCTACCTGTCCGCGCATATGTGATCCGAATGCTGTCCGTCAGATTTCCGGCCTGTGCGCCGCCTTAGCACATCTTTTCTCTGTATGGGCCTGTGCATAAAAAACGGCCTCCACCGCAAACGGTAGAAGCCATCATTTTCTTCCTATCCCATCTACGACATACCAGCATATGCGTCCTCTTTTACGGGAGGAACCCGTCAGCATCTACTTGCAGTTAAGCTTTGGTGCTGCAACTCAGGAGGGATTTTCCATAGGATCTACTCTGTACCGCTTCTCAGCTTATGCGGCTCTCTGTGACATTTCAAAAATATGTACTCGCTCCGTCATCGTCTTTCAATCGACATTACCTATTTTAATCACAATTCCCTGTCTTGTCAACAATTTTCTTGTATTTTTATTCCTTATTCAAACAGCTATAAAAAGACAGAGCGACCGTCCTGGCGCTCTGTCTCTTTGCACTCGCTGTAAAATTTCCCGGTATATTGTTTATTTATACATCGGGCCGTAAGCCGCGCATGCGCGGTAGTCCTGGCCTTCCTTGTCCATGCCGAAGGCATTCCAGGCCGCGGGACGGAAAATCTTGTCCTCGGGCACATTGTGCATGCACACGGGGATGCGCAGCATGGAGCACATGGTAATCAAATCAGCGCCGATGTGGCCGTAGCTGATGGCGCCGTGGTTGGCTCCCCAGTTGTTCATCACATCGTAGGCCGTCTTGAAGGCGCCCTCTCCGGTGGTCCTGGGCGCGAACCAGGTGCAGGGCCATGTGTAGTCGGTGCGCTTCCACAGCTTGTCCGTCACCTCGTCGGGCAGATGGATTGTCCAGCCCTCCGCGATTTGCAGCACGGGCCCCAGCCCCTTCACCAGGTTCAGGCGGATCATGGTGGCAGGCATCTGGGCTTCCGTCACGAAGCGGGAGGAATAGCCGCCGCCGCGGAAATAGCCGAAGTCCGCCGCGTTCCATGTGGTGGCCCCCATGATGGCCTTCTGGTCTTCCTCGGTGACCTCGTACCAGGGCTTCATCACGCCGTTGCCGTCAGCGTCTTTAGCCTGTCCGTTGGCATCCAGGCAGGCCGCGCCGGAGTTGATCAGGTGGATGAATCCGCCCGCCTCCTTGGCCACGCCCTCCAGCTCGTAGCCCGTGGCCTTCTTCACCGCCTCAGGGCTCCAGTAGGTGCGCACGTCCGCGAAAATCTGGGCTCTGTTGGTGAGAAGCTTCATGAACAGCATGCCCAGTCCGTTCAGGGTATCGTTCTCCGTAGCCAGTATGTAGGGCTCCCTTGCCCCGTTCCAGTCGAAGGAGGTGTTCAGCATGGCCTCGGGGAAGTCGCAGTTGGGATAGAAGTCCGTCCACTGCCTCTGTCCCTGGAAGCCTGCGGCGATGGCATTGTGGCCCACCATCTCCTCCTCCCGTCCCTCGGGCAGGTTCTTGTTGCCGTTCATCAAATCCTTGATGATGCACATCATCTTGACTACGAACTCCCAGTCTTTGTCCTTCTCCTCGCGGGTCTTCTGTATCTCCTCCGGATTCTTGTCGAAGCCTTCGATGCAGTTCGCCTTTGTCCAGGCGAGGGCCTTTTCATACTCAGCCTGGTCGTAGATGCCCTCTGTCATGCGGCGGATAATCTCCACCTCGTCCACAGACTCAACGCGCATGCCAAGGTACTCCTCGATGAAGGCAGGGTCGATGATGGAGCCGCCGATGCCCATGCAGATGGAGCCAATCTGCAGATAGGACTTCCCCCGCATGGTGGCCACCGCCACTGCGGCGCGGCCGAAGCGCAGAAGCTTCTCCTTCACGTCCTCAGGGATGGAGGCATCGTCCGCCTCCTGCACGTCATGGCCGTAGATGCCGAAGGCGGGCAGGCCCTTCTGGGCATGGGTAGCCAGCACTGATGCCAGATATACCGCGCCGGGGCGCTCTGTGCCGTTGAAACCCCAGACGCCCTTGATGGTGTTCG
>CAOOJO010000318.1 GCA_948496895.1 uncultured Acetatifactor sp.
CTGCCGGACATCTACGCGGTGGGCGACTGCGCTTTGGTAAAGAACCGCATCACCGGTGGTACCCAGTGGTCTGCCATGGGCTCCACCGCCAATATAGCGGGCCGGGCGCTGGCTCTTTCCCTGAGCGGACAGGAGACGCCTTATCCGGGCTGCCTGGGGACAGGAGTGGTGAAGCTGTCCGCCGACTTGAATGCTGCCCGCACAGGCCTTACGGAGGAACAGGCCAAAGCGGCTGGTTTCCAGGTCATTTCCGCCCTGTGCATCACCGATGACAAAGCCCATTACTATCCGGATTCCGACATCTTCATCACCAAGCTCATTGCCGATGCGGACAGCCACAGGCTCCTGGGGCTCCAGGTCATAGGCGCGGGAGCGGTGGACAAAATGGCTGACATCGCCGTCACAGGCATCTCCTTTGGGGCAAAAGCCGAGGACTTCCTGACCCTGGACTTCGCCTATGCGCCACCGTTCTCCACGGCCATCCATCCTTTCGCGGCGGCCTGCGGCGTGCTGGTGAACAAGATGACAGGACGGCTGGAATCCTTTACCCCTGGGGAATACGCGTCCGGAGCGGCCGCAGGCTACCGCCTGATAGATGCCCATCCCGCCCCCACGCTGCCCGGCGGGGAGTGGTTCGACCTGACAAAGCCCCAGGATTCTTCCGCAAAATACGACAAGGCCGAAAAGCTCCTCCTGGTCTGCGCCAAAGGCAAGAGAGGATACCTTACCCAGAACAAGCTCAAGGCGCTGGGATTTACCAACACCCGGGTGCTGGAGGGCGGCGCTACGTTCAATGTCATCAAGAGGACCGTCCCCGCGGGAGGGAAGCTGCCGCCTGAGGAAATCAAGCGGGTGAAAGGCCTGGGCTGTCTCCAGGACAAGCGCTACGGCGATGTGTTCAATGTCCGCGTGATCACCAGGAACGGCAAGATCACCACCGAAGAGCACCGCGCCATCGCGGAGGGAGCGGAGCGCTACGGCAGCGGGGAGATCACCATGACCACCCGCCTGACCATGGAAATCCAGGGGGTGCCCTACGCTAACATCGACCCGCTGATCGCGTTCCTGGCGGAGCGAGGCCTGGAGACCGGCGGCACCGGGTCTCTGGTGCGCCCTGTGGTGTCCTGCAAGGGAACCACCTGCCAGTACGGACTGATAGATACCTTTGACTTGAGCGAGAAGATTCACGAGCGGTTCTACAAGGGCTACCATAACGTGACCCTGCCCCACAAGTTCAAGATTGCCGTGGGCGGTTGCCCCAACAACTGCGTGAAGCCCGACCTGAATGATTTGGGCATCATCGGCCAGAGAGTGCCCCTGTTCGACTACTCCAAGTGCAAGGGCTGTAAGAAATGCCAGGTGGAGACCGCTTGCCCTATCAAGATTGCGAAAGTGGAGGACGGGTGCCTGAAAGTGGAAGCGGATGCCTGTAACGGGTGCGGGCGCTGCAAGGGGAAATGTCCTTTCGGCGTCACCGAGGAGTACATGGACGGCTGCAAGATCTACATTGGCGGCAGATGGGGCAAGAAAATCGCCAACGGACGCCCCCTGGACAAGATCTTCACCAGTGAGGAAGAGGTGCTGGATACCATAGAGCGTGCCATCCTGTTCTTCCGGGACGAGGGAATCACCGGCGAGCGCTTCGCGGACACGGTGAGCCGTCTGGGATTCGACTATGTACAGGATAAGCTGCTCCACGCCGAGATCGACAAGTCCGCGGTGCTGGGGAAGACGGTCAAGGGCGGGGCTACCTGCTAGGCTCCTGACATCCCATTCTGCTTTCCATAGGATTCCGGGGATGATGTTAAGAGGTGAAGGATGAAAAAGAGATGGATTTTATTTGCGGCGGCAGTCTGGGCAATCTGCAGCCTGGTTGGCTGCGGCCAGACTGACGGCCGGGCGGAGGCACAGGCAGAAGAGCAGTCAAGGCAGGATGCACAGATGCAGGACGGCGGACAGCCGGAGGCAGAGACTGAGACTGACAGCCGGGCACAGGAGCCTGCCGGAAGCCAGGAAGGGACACAGACAGAGGGGCAGACCCAGCAGCCGGAGGATGGACAGATAGGGACGGCATCTGACAGCCAGGCTCAGGGCATTAAAGAGAATCAGAACAGCACATATACCTTTACAGACGATTTAGGCCGTGAGGTCACGGTGGATTCCCCCGAACGGGTGGCCTCCCTGCTTGGCAGCTATGCGGACATGTGGGTGCTGGCCGGCGGAAGCGTCTGTGCCGCCCCGGAGGACGCTTTTGACGATTTCGACCTGGGGCTGTCGGAGGATGTGGTGAACCTGGGGGAGACGAAGAAGCTCAGCCTGGAGCTGCTCCTGGGGGCAGACCCGGACTTCGTGCTGGCCAGCACCAATACCCAGCAGCATCTGGAATGGCAGCAGTCCCTGGAGGGGGCGGGAATCACGGTGGCCTATTTTGACGTGGCCTGCTTCGAGGATTATCTGCGGGTGCTGAAGATCTGTACGGACATCACAGGACAGCCGGAGAGGTATGAACAGTATGGAACGGATATCCAAAGTGAAATAAACGAAATACTGGAAAAATATAAAACGGAAGAACCGAAGACCGTGCTTTTCATGCGGGCCTCCGCCACCAGCATACGGGCCAAGGGGAACCAGGGGAATGTGCTGGGAGAGATGCTGGAGAGCTTTGGCTGCGTGAACATCGCGGACACGGACGACAGCCTTTTGGAGAACCTGAGCCTGGAGAGCATCCTGCTGCTGAATCCGGACAGAATCCTGATCGTCCAGTCCGGGGACGACATAGAGGGAACCCGGGAGAACGTGGAGGCCATGTTCCGGGAGAACCCTCTCTGGAACGAGATGGACGCGGTGAAGAACGGGCAGGTGCATATCCTGGACAAGCATCTCTATAACCTGAAGCCCAACGCCCGCTGGGCGGAGGCCGTGGAGAAGCTGGCGGAAATCCTGTACGGAGAGTAGGCCGGGAGAGGGAGCGGAAATCAAAATGGCAGCACAAAAGGATCCTGTCAGGGGCAGGAAAAAGCAAAATTGGCGGCTATGTCTCTGTGGCGGGGCCGCAGCCTGCACGGTAATCGCGGTGATGAGCCTGTGCCTGGGGAATCTCCGTTTTTCGCCCCTGCAGCTGATAGGGCTTCTGCAGGGGACTGGGGACAGCGTGAGCCGCAGCATCCTGCTGTATGCCCGGCTCCCCCGCACCCTTGCCGCACTGGCGGCCGGGGCGGCGCTGGCGGTGTCCGGTGCGGTGCTGCAGAACGTCCTGGCCAACCGGCTGGCTTCCCCAGGCATCATCGGGGTCAACGCCGGGGCTGGTCTGGGGGTGACCCTTGCCTGTGCCACAGGGACCCTGTCCGGCCTGGGGGTGTCCTGCGCGGCTTTCGGCGGCAGCCTGATCACCGTTTTGTGCATCTTTCTCTTTTCCCGCCGCACCAATGCCTCCAAGACCACGGTGATTTTAGGGGGCGTGGCGCTGAACAGCATCCTGAACGCCGTCTGCGAGTCCGTCACGGTGCTGGACACGGATGTGGCCATGCTGAGCATCGACTTCCGGGTGGGGGGCTTTTCCGCGGTGTCCTACACGCGCCTGCTCCCTGCCGTCTGCCTGATTCTGGCGGCGCTGGCCGTCCTGTTCACCCTCTGCAATGAGCTGGACGTGGTGACCCTGGGGGACGAGACGGCTCGGGGCGTGGGCCTGGCGGTGGGGAAGTATCGGATGGTCTTTCTGGTGCTGGCTGCTTTGCTGGCCGGGGCGGCGGTGAGCTTTGCGGGGCTCTTGGGGTTCATCGGCCTGATCGTGCCCCATTTCGTCCGGCGGTTCACGGGAAATGACAGCGGCAGGCTGCTTCCCCTGTGCGCCCTGTCCGGGGCGGGGTTCGTGACCCTCTGCGACATGGTGGCCAGACTGCTGTTCGCGCCCTATGAGCTGCCGGTGGGGATACTGATGTCGGTGATCGGGGGGCCGGTGTTTCTGTATGTGCTGGTCTATCATAAGGGAGGGCATTCGCATTATCGCTTTTGAGAGGGGGTTATCCTATGAGAAATCTCGATATAGAAAAAGAGATGTTCCATCAAGCCGTAGCGTTGATAGAAAAGCGCTATCCTACAGGATGGGGCGGGGCAGGCGTTGTACATACAGCGAACGGCCATTATTTTACAAGCGTCAGCATT
>CAOOJO010000319.1 GCA_948496895.1 uncultured Acetatifactor sp.
AATAAAACAAAAACGGCACAATCCAACATTTACTTGTTGACTTGTGTGGTGGATAGGCTTATAATGTATGATAATAGAAAGCGGCATTTACTTTCTATTATATAAGACAATAGAAAGCGGCATTTGCTTTCTATTGTATACCCGATAGAAAGCGGCATTCGCTTTCAATAATTATAAGCCGGAAAGTGATGCAAGCAGACGCCGCCATGGGACAAGCCCGACAGCGGCAGGAACCAAAAACGAATCAGGAGGAATCAAAATGCAGAACGAGTATGAAATCAAAAAAGAGATTTGCGACATCGGCAAGAGAATCTACAACCGGAACATGGTCGCCGCCAACGACGGAAACATCTCCGTGAAGCTCAGCGACAACGAGTTCCTGTGCACCCCTACGGGCGTGTCCAAGGGCTTCATGACCCCCGAGTACATCTGCAAGGTGGATGCCCAGGGCAATGTGATTCAGGCCAACGGCAGCTTCAAGCCTTCATCCGAGATCAAGATGCACATGAGAGTCTATCAGGAGAGGCCTGACGTCAGAAGCGTAGTCCATGCCCATCCCGTGTATGCCACCAGCTTCGCCATCGCAGGCATCCCCCTGACCCAGCCCATCATGCCCGAGGCGGTCATCGCCCTTGGCTGCGTGCCTATCGCCAAGTACGGCAGGCCCTCTACCATGGAGATTCCTGATGCCGTCTCCGAGTATGTACAGCATTTTGACGCAGTCCTTCTGGAGAACCACGGCGCTCTGACCTATTCCGATTCCCTGCTTGCCGCTTACCTGAAGATGGAGTCCGTAGAGTTCTACGCACAGCTCCTGTACCAGTCCAGAATGCTGGGCGGCCCCAAGGAGTTCACCCCTCAGCAGGTGGAGGATCTCTATGAGATCAGGAGACAGTTCGGCATGAAGGGCCGCCATCCCGCCAACCTCTGCCCCAATGTGAAGGAGGGCAAGCCCAGCTGCCATACCTGCGGAGGCGGATGCCACGACAAGAAAGACAACGCCAATGTCTCAGCCGATGTGGTGGCCGAGATCACCAGAAAGGTGCTGGAGCAGTTAGGAAAATAAAGATTCCTGCGGGAGAGTCCTATGGAAAATGAAAGAATAGAGGCAATCGTCCGCGAAGTCCTGAACAAAGTGGCTCAGGGACAAGGTGCGGCAGATATCCCGGGAAATCCGGGAGCGGCCCACAGGACAGACCAGAGCCCGTCAGGCAGCAGCCCGAATCCGGCAATGCCCTTCGAGGACGGCAGTCCGGTCTCCGCCAACGGCGGCCTGGTGCGCGTCTCCATGCCTCTTGCGAAGGCAGTGGAGCTGATTGGGAAAATCGAGGCCAAGGCGGCGGAATGGGACATGCGCGTGGTGACGGCAGTCTCCGACGCCGCAGGAAGGCCCGTGGCCGTCCACTGCATGGATGGCGCCTACATAGGCAGCTTCGATGTGGCATTGAACAAGACTTATACATCCATAGCGTTCCAGATGTCCACTGCTCAGCTTGGGAGCCTGAGCGGGCCCGGTGGGAGCCTGTACGGCATACAGTTCACCAATAATGGCAAAATCGTCATATTTGGCGGCGGCGAGGTGCTGACGAGGGGCGAAGCCATCGTGGGAGCCCTGGGCGTCAGCGGCGGCAGCGCCGAGCAGGACACGGCTCTGGCAGCTTATGGAAAAAGCATATTCGAGAAATCGGACGCGGAACTGGAATAGGAGGTAGCACAGTGCTTGTAAACGAGAATCTGGTACAGGATATCGTACAGGAAGTGGTGGCGAAGATGCAGATTGCGGAATCCGCAAGCGGAAAGCACGGCATCTTTACCGACATGAACGAAGCCATCGCAGCCGCAAAGGCTTCGCAGAAAACTGTCCGCAGGATGTCCCTGGATCAGAGAGAACAGATTATCAGCAATATCCGCAGGAAGACCCATGAGAATGCGGAAATCATTGCCCGGATGGGCGTGAACGAGACAGGAATGGGCAATGTGGGGCATAAGATATTAAAGCACAAGCTGGTGGCGGACAAGACCCCCGGCACCGAGGACCTGAAGACCACAGCCTGGTCCGGGGACAGAGGTCTGACCCTGATCGAGATGGGGCCCTTCGGGGTCATCGGCGCGATTACGCCCTGCACCAACCCCAGCGAGACCGTCATCTGCAATTCCATCGGCATGATAGCGGCGGGCAATACGGTGGTGTTCAATCCCCATCCCCAGGCGGTGAAGACCACGATCTTCGCCATCAACATGATCAACGAGGCCTCCATGGAGGCCGGAGGCCCCGACAATGTGGCCTGCACCGTGGAGGTGCCTACGCTTCAGACCAGCGACGTGATGATGAAGCATAAGGACATCCCTTTGCTGGTGGCCACCGGCGGCCCGGGCGTGGTGACGGCAGTGCTGTCTTCCGGGAAGCGCGGCATAGGCGCGGGAGCCGGAAATCCCCCCGCGGTGGTGGACGAGACCGCGGACATCAGGAAAGCCGCGGAGGACATCGTCAACGGCTGCACCTTTGACAACAACCTCCCCTGCATCGCGGAGAAGGAGATCGTGGCCGTGGACACGATCGCGGACGAGCTGATGCACTACATGATCTCCGAGCAGGGCTGCTACCTGATCTCCAAGGAGGAGCAGGACAGGCTCACGGCCACAGTGCTCACCCCCAAGGGGCTGAACCGCAAATGCGTGGGCCGGGACGCGAAGACCTTGCTTGGCATGATAGGCGTCACCGTACCCGACAACATCCGATGCATCGTCTTCGAGGGGCCCAAGGAGCACCCCTTGATCGCGGAGGAGCTGATGATGCCGATTTTGGGCATGGTCAGGGCAAAGGACATCGACGACGCCATCGAGAAGGCCGTGTGGCTGGAGCATGGCAACCGCCATTCCGCCCACATCCACTCCAAGAACATTGACAATATCACAAAGTACGCAAGAGAGATCGACACGGCCATTTTGGTGAAGAACGCGCCCTCCTACGCGGCGCTGGGCTTCGGCGGGGAGGGGTACTGCACCTTCACCATCGCCAGCCGCACCGGCGAGGGCCTGACCAGCACCAAGAGCTTCACAAAGAGCAGGCGCTGCGTCATGTCCGACAGTTTATGTATTAGGTAAGAAAGGAGAAAAAATGGCAGATACGGCACAGATAGAAGAGATAGTGAAACAAGTGCTGGCAAGCATGTCCGGCGGCGTGGCAAGCGCGGCCGGCGGGACAGGAAGCCAGACAGGCGGCGCAATCCCTAAGACCGCCCATGTGGCCATGCTGACGAGCCTGGAGCATTTCGACGTAAAGGAATTCCCCATGCCGGAAGTGGGCGATGACGACATCCTGGTAAAAGTGGAAGGCTGCGGCGTCTGCGGCACGGACGCCCATGAATTCAAGAGAGACCCCTTCAGCCTGATTCCTGTGGCGCTTGGGCACGAGGGCACCGGCGAGATCGTGAAGATGGGGAAAAACGTAAAGAAAGACAGCGCAGGCAAGGATTTGAAGCTGGGCGACAAGGTAGTCACCTGCATGATTTTCAAGGACAACCCGGACATCACCATGTTCGACCTGAACAAGCAGAACGTGGGCGGCGCTGATGTGTACGGCCTGCTTCCCGATGACGACATTCACCTGAACGGATGGTTTTCCGATTATATCCTCATTCGGAAAGGCTCCACCGTATTCAACGTAAGTGATCTTGACCTTTATTCCAGAGTCCTCATTGAGCCCTGCGCGGTACTGATTCACGCGGTGGAGAGAGCGAAGAGCACCGGAATCCTGCGGTTCAACAGCAGAGTGGTGGTACAGGGCTGCGGCCCCATCGGCCTGATCTGCATCGCAATCCTGCGCACCATGGGCATCAACAAGATCGTGGCCGTGGACGGGGAGCAGAAGCGCCTGGACTTCGCAAAGGAGCTGGGAGCCTCCGACTCCGTGAATTTCAAGGAGCACAAGGGCATCGAGGCGCTGGCAGGGGCCGTGGCCGAGAAGTGCGACGGGCATCTGGCGGATTTCGCGTTCCAGTGCACCGGATCCCCCGCGGGACATTCCAACATCTATAAGTTCATCCGCAACGGCGGCGGGCTTTGCGAGCTGGGATTCTTCATCAACGGCGGAGATGCCACGATCAATCCCCACTTTGACATCTGCTCCAAGGAGATTACCACTGTGGGTTCCTGGG
>CAOOJO010000320.1 GCA_948496895.1 uncultured Acetatifactor sp.
CCCCTGAAGGTGACCTACGACCTGAAGGAGGCGGCGGACAGCTGCTATGAGCCCTCCCATCTGGAGACGAAGAACAAGTACGGGTTCTTCCTGGACGACAACCATGCCTTCGTGGAGATTGAGACGGGCTACCCCAACCACCACACCCTGTTCGTCATCAAGGATTCCTATGCCAACTGCTTCATCCCCCTGCTGATTCCCCACTATGAGAGAATCTACGTGCTGGATCCCAGGTATTTCAGGGGCAGGCTGTTCGAGTTCATGGAGGAATATGAGCCGGCGGGCGGCATGGATGTGCTGGTGCTGTACAATTGCATTCATTTTCTGGAGGAATTTGCCTATGTGGAGTAGAATCCACGGGCCTTTGAAAAGCGGGCTTCTAAAAGTCAGAAGAGAGAGGGGACTAGGATGAAAGCAGTGATATTCGACATGGACGGTGTCCTGTTCGACACGGAGGCCGTGTGCATGCAGGCCTGGATGGAGGTGGCCGCGAAGTGGGGGCTGCCTGATATGGAGAAGGTCTTTCCTTTGTGCATCGGCCTGAATTCCAACGACAGCAGGCGGGTGGTCTTCGATGCCTATGGTGAGGATTTCGACTATCCGCTCTTTCGCAGGCATGCGGCGGCTTGGTTCCAGGAGTATGTGGGCAAGAACGGCCTTCCGGTGAAGCCCGGGGTGCATGAGATCCTGGAATGGCTGCAGGCCTCTGGGTATGCGGTGGGGCTGGCATCCTCCACCAAAGAGGAGTCCGTCCGCAGCCATCTGAGAGAGACAGGGCTGGAGGACTACTTTTCTATAGTAGTGACGGGGGACATGGTGGAGCATTCCAAGCCCCTGCCGGACATCTATCTGCTGGCCTGTAAAAGGCTGGGCGTGGAGCCGGAGCAGACCTATGCCATCGAGGACTCCCCCAACGGCATCCGCTCCGCCCACGCCGCCGGGATGTGTCCCATCATGGTGCCGGACATGATAGCGCCGGATGAGGAGATGGAGCGGCTCAGCTACATAATATTGAAGGATTTGACGCAGGTCAGGGAATTCCTGCAGCGCGGGACGCGGCAGGGCCTCCCTTCATAAGACGCCGCCCGCGGAGGCGGAAAGGGCGTGAAGAAAGGGCGGCAGCCTGCCGCGGAACTGGATAGAAGAGATATGGCGAGTTTGGGAATCCCCCGCAACACCATCGAGGTGCTGCAAAGACACAATTTTACGATTCAGAAAAAATACGGCCAGAACTTCCTCATAGATACGAATGTGCTGGAGCGGGTCATAAGCGCGGCACAGGTCGCCAAAGAGGACTTTGTGCTGGAAATCGGCCCCGGCATCGGCACCCTGACCCAGCTGCTGGCTGAGAGGGCAGGGAAGGTGGCGGCGGTGGAAATCGACAGGAACCTGATTCCCATCCTGGAGGAGACCCTTTCCCCCTATTCCAATGTGACGGTCATCAATGAAGATATCCTGAAGCTGGACATCAAAAGGTTCGTGCTGGAGGAGGGGGAGGGCCGCCCTGTGAAGGTGGTGGCAAACCTCCCCTATTATATCACCACGCCCATCGTCATGGGTCTGCTGGAGGGCGGCGCGCCCCTTGAGAGCATTACGGTGATGGTGCAGAAGGAGGTGGCGGAGCGCATGCAGGCCGGACCCGGCACCAAGGACTACGGGGCCCTCTCCCTGGCGGTGCAGTATTACGCCCAGCCCCAGGTGGTGGCCAATGTGCCGCCCAACTGCTTCCTCCCCAGGCCTAACGTGGGAAGCGCTGTGATCTGCCTGAGGAAATATGGGACGCCCCCTGTGCGGGCTGTGGACGAGGGGAGGATGTTCGCCATGATCCGGGCCGCGTTCAACCAGCGCCGCAAGACCCTGGCCAACAGCCTTGGGAACGCGCCGGGGCTGAAGGTCTCCAGGGAGCAGGTGGCGCAGACGCTGGAGGAGATGGGGCTTCCCGCCATGGTTCGGGGCGAGGCGCTGACGCTGGCGCAGTTCGCGGCGCTGAGCGATGCGCTTCAGCCATGATTTTACGGTAGCTTTTGTCGCAATTGGCTGTCGCTTTTGCCGCGAATTTTGCCGCGGGCCTGTTTTTATTTTGACATATGTACAGGGACTATGTTACACTAGAAAATAATAGTTTTTTATAGAATTGCTGTGGAATGCCATTCGGATAGGGGCGGATTACCTTGGATAAATATGAGTATAAAGTAAGATCGGAAGAGATAAAATCCCTGATAGGGCAGGGGAGCTACGCGCAGGCCGCGGAAATCGCGGACACCATCGACTGGCGCAGGGTGAAGAGCGTCATGATGCTCTGCACGGTCAGCGACCTGTATAAGATAAACAGGCGCTATGAGGACGCGAAGAACATGCTGCTGCTGGCCTATGAACGGCGGCCCGGGGGCAGGACGATCTGCTATTCCCTCTGCGAGCTGTGCATCAAGACGGAGGAATTCGTGCAGGCCCTGAATTATTACAAGGAGTTCGTCCAGGTGGCCCCCAGGGATACGGGCCGCTATATCCTGCAGTACAAGCTCTATGAGGCCCAGGAGGTGAGCCTGGAGGAGCGGATCGGCGTGCTGGAGGAGCTGAAGAAAAGGGACTACAGGGAGAAATGGGCCTATGAGCTGGCCTATCTCTACCACAGGGTGGGGCTGGGCACCCGCTGTGTGGAGGAGTGCGATGAATTGATTTTGTGGTTCGGCGAAGGCAAGTATGTGGTCAAGGCCATGGAGCTGAAGATGCTCCACCAGCCGCTGACGCCGGCCCAGCAGGCCGCTTATGACCATCGTTTTGAGGAGCCCGCGGAGGAGCTGGAGCCGGAATATCAGGAGGCCTATGGAGAAGAGGCTTCCTATGAGGAGGAGCCTGTGGAGGCCGGGCAGGGAGATTATGGCTGGCCATCTGAGGGACAGGAGCCGGAGGGAGAGCAGGAATCCGCCTACGGGGAGGAGCCAGATCCCGCGCAGGAGCAGTCGGAGGAGCTGGATATCCAGGTAAAGACCGTAGACGTGGGAAAGTACAATACCATCAACCTGCAGGCCGAGCTGGCGGCAGGGCTCCAGGAGGTGCTGGGCGCGGACGGCGCTGTGGAAGGCGCCGCGGCAGAGGGCCGGGACGGGACGGCTGCAGCAGGGGCGCCCATGCCGGGAAGCGGCGGCTATCAGGACTATGGAGCGGAAGAGGAAGAGATAGAGGATTCAGAGGTGTTCTTCGGCGCTACAGGAGAGCTTGAAGACGCGCTGCCTGAGCTGGAGGAGCAGGAATCCTTTGGCGCTGTGGAGGATGAATTCCCGGAGGAGGCAGCCTGGCCGGAGGACGCAGACGACCAGGATTTGGACGCGGCTTCGGAGAAGGGCGGAGAAGAGCCTGAAGCCTGGGGGGAAGAGCCTGAGGCCCCGGAGGCGGAAGACGCGATGGGGACAGGGGAAGAAGACATGCCTGTAGGCGAGACGGCTTCCCAGGCCATGGAGCAGCCGGGGATGGAAAGGGCGCAGGGTGCGCTTTCACATACGCAGCTGCCCAGGGAGCTGTCGGAGGTGCTTTCCCAGGAGGCGGATGGCCAGATCAGCATGGTGGTCCCCGAAAGCGCCGTTGTTGAGAAGCAGATAACGGGCCAGATGAAGATAGAGGACATTCTGGTGGAGTGGGAGCGGATAAAGAAGGAGAACGAGGCTAAATGTCAGGAGGAGGTGCGCCAGCATGTCCTGAGCCAGACAGGCCCTATGTTCACGGAATTCGATGCCACTGTCAGGGACGGCCTGCTGGAGCAGCTCGAGAATGGCGAGGCGGAACAGATCGGCGGCGCGGAGGCCGGGAGCGTGCCGGAGACCGGGCAGGTGGAGCCGGGGCAGGCCGCGGAGCAGGAGAGGCCGAAGGAGCCGGAAGAAGAACCGGAAAGTGAAGAGGAGCCGTCAGCCGTTGAAGAGGCGGAAGAACCGGAAGAGGCCGAACCGGAAGCCGGGCCAGAGGATTTTGGGGATGAGGTATTCGTAGAGGAAGCATTCGGGGATGAGGGATTCGAGGATGAGGGATTCGGAGAGGAAGCATTCGGGGATGAGACATTCGAGGATACGGACAATGTGGATGTGTATGAGAACCCAGAGGACGGCGGATATGAGGATGCGGCTGGAGACGGAGCTGAAGCTGAATATGAGGTCGAATATG
>CAOOJO010000321.1 GCA_948496895.1 uncultured Acetatifactor sp.
AGATAGGCTACGACCTGTGGTATCTCACATCCTCCACAGAGCGGATGGTCTCCAGCGTGACCAGGATCCTCATGTCCCTTTCCATGACCCTGTCCTTCTTTTTCCTGGGGGGAATCCCCCTCCTGATGAAGCTGGGGTTCCTGGCAGGCATCCTGCTCACCATCCTGTGCGGGGCGCTGATCTCCAGGAAAAGCGAGGCCATGTTCAGCCGTTTCCTGGATACCTCCGTGTTCCTGAACACCTTAGGGGGGAAATATCATGACTACATCGGCCATTACAGCAGCGGAAAAGATATCCGCGTCTATGATATGTCGGACAGCTTATTGAAGTTCAATACCGACATCGTGCTGGAATACCATCGGAACCATACGAAGCTGACCTGGAGGCAGGCGGCCCTGAAAGCGGCGGACGCGGCCCTGAGCCATATGCTGAAAATCTGCGTCTACCTGATTCTCCTCTATGCCGCCCTCACGGGCCAGATCACCGTGGGCTCCATCGCCCGCTACGTGTCCTGCGTCATGCTGCTGCTCACCGCGGCCTCCGAGGCGGTGGCCAATGTCCAGAGGGCCATGGTGAACCATGCCTACCTAAAGCGCTATTTCTCCTACCTGGACATCCCCAACCCCATGTACCAGGGCTCCCTCACCGTGGAGAAACGGGACGACAATGAATATTATGTGGAATTCCGTGACGTGTCCTTCCGCTATCCCAACACGGAAAGCTATGCCCTGCGCCATGTGAACCTGAAATTCAGGATAGGGGAAAAGCTGGCCATCGTTGGCAGAAACGGCAGCGGCAAGACCACCTTCATCAAGCTCATGTGCCGCCTCTACGACCCTACGGAGGGGGAAATCCTCTTAAACGGCGTGGACATCAGGAAATACGATTATGACGAATACATGTCCATCTTCTCCGTGGTGTTCCAGGACTTCCGGCTCTTCGGCTTCCGGCTGGGGGAGAACGTGGCCGCATGTCCCTCCTATGACAGGGAACGCGCCTCCCGCTGCCTGGAGCAGGCCGGCTTCAGGCAGCGCCTGGCCGCCATGCCGGATGGCACGGACAGCTTCCTGTTCAAGGAGTTCGACGGCAGCGGCATAGAGATCTCCGGCGGGGAAGCACAGAAAATCGCCCTGGCAAGGGCCCTGTACAAGGACGCTCCTTTCCTCATCTTAGACGAGCCCACTTCTGCCTTGGATCCCGTCTCGGAGTACGAGGTGTACAGCAGCTTCAACGAGATCGCCGGGGACAAGACCGCCATCTACATCAGCCACAGGCTGGCCTCCTGCCGCTTCTGCGACAAGATCGCGGTATTCGATGGCGGCAGGATTGTGCAGACCGGCAGCCACGGCACATTGATTGCCGACGAGGGCGGCATCTACCATGCGCTGTGGCATGCCCAGGCCCAGTATTATACGGAGGATGCCGGGAGTTAAGCGTACTTCCCCACCCTCCTGCCCTCCTCCATGATGCGCCGCAGGTTCTCCAGGGACACGCTGTCGGGGATGGAATGGCCGGAGGCGAAGACATAGCCGCCGTTTTCTTTCAGCACCGGAACCTTTTGTCGGATTTCCTGCAGGATGGCTTCGAGTTGACAGTTAGTCTTGTGCCATAAAGCTGATTATGTTATTATTTAAGGAGGAACCTGTTGTTTTTGCCTAAATGAAACCGTGAGGAGGAGCTGGAATGAAACTGATTTATGCGATTGTGGAGAGGGACAATGCGGAGCGCGTGACGGATGCCCTGAACAGCAAGGGATATCAGGCGACGATGATTTCCTCGACAGGAGGTTTCCTGAAAAAGGGGAACTCTACAATCATGACCTGTACAGAGGACGACAATCTACAGGATGTAGTCAAAGTCATAAAGGCCGTATGCGGAGAGCGGGTCTCCGTGGACGTGAACGTTCCTTATAACGCAATGGTACAGGGGACGCAGTCCGCGCCCATATGGGCCGGCGGCATCAGACAGACGATCCAGGTGGGGGGAGCGGTCATCATTGCAGTAGAGGCCTGCTTCTATGAGAAAATCTAAATTTCATTTCCTTTTACAGAATGTCTGTCAAAGGCAATTCGTGCCCTGTTGAACGCAATTCGTGCACGGATTGCCTTTTTCTTTTCTCCTGGGTTACAATGAAAGACGTAAGGAAGCGTCAGACACTTCCTAAGGAAAAACAGACAGGAGGACATCCCTCATGAAAGAAAACAGGAAACCAAAAACCAAGCCCTATCGCTCCACCCTGGACAACGCTCTCTGGAGCTTCCGGGAAATCCTGCGGGAAGCGCCGATTGCTTTCCTGCTATTGGCACTTGCGGTGCCCCTGAACATATGCCTCGCCTACACAGAGGTCTATCTCCCATCCCTTGCGGTGGCGGAGGTCACGGCACAGGCCTCCCTGGCCCACATGGCGTCCCGCATAGGCCTGGTCATCGCGCTGATGCTGGTATCAAGCGTGCTGCTTACCTTTTCCGGACGAATGTCCGAAAACTATCTGTCCATATACACCTTCCGGCAGAGCATAAAAATAGAACGCAAATCCATGACCTGCTTTTTCCAGAACTACGAGAGCAAGGACATCCGGGATCTAAGCGACAGGGCCTCAAGGGCCACGCAGCTCTGGAACGGCGTCTGCCCCATCTCCGACGTGCCCCTGCGCAGCCTGAAGCTGATAGAGAATTTCCTCTGCTATCTCCTGTTCGGATCCGTGATATCCTTTGTCAGCCCCCTGCTTGCGCCAATCCTCACCATCGCCCCCGCCGTGAACTGGTTCTGTGCCAGGGCCTACCGCAACTGGGAATACGCCCACCGGGACAAATGGACGGACATCGACCGCCGATTGTGGTACGTCCAGGGCGAGACCGCCGATTTCAGGGCGGGCAAGGATATCCGCATCTACGGAATGGCCGGGTGGCTCAGACAGGTCTATTCCGACCTGTGCGGCCAGCGGGCCTTCTGGAACAGGCAGATGGCCTGGAGGAGCTTCCTCTCCCGGATAGCAGACCTTGTAGTCATCCTGCTGCGGGATGGCGCGGCTTACGCATTATTGATAAAAATGACACTGGAAGGCGAACTGACAGTGGACAGATTCCTCCTGTACTTCTCGGCCATCTCCATGTTCGCCGCCTTCATCGGCAACATCATGACCGAGTGGAACGGCATCCGCTCCACCAGCCTGGCCGTCTGCGACTTCCGCCAGTACCTGGACTTCCCGGAACAGGACGGCACCGGAGAGGCGGACGCGGACGATCATCTGCACAGCGCCCCGGAGATCGCCTTGGAGCATGTATCCTTCCGCTATAAGGATGCCGGAACCGACACCCTGACAGACTTGAACCTGACCTTAAAGCCCGGCGAGAAGGTGGCCCTGGTAGGCTTGAATGGCGCGGGCAAGACCACCCTCGTAAAGCTCCTGTGCGGCCTCTATCTGCCCACGGAGGGCGACATCAGGATAAACGGCGTCTCCGTCCGGAAATTCCGCCGGGATGACTACTACCGTCTCTTCGCTCCGGTCTTCCAGGATGTGCAGACCGGGTTCTTCTCCCTGGCGGAGACCGTGTCCGGGCAGATCGGGGCCGGTACGGACTTCGACCGCGCCGAACAATGCATGAAGCTGGCGGGACTGGGCGAAAAGCTGGCCTCCCTGCCCCAGGGGATCCACACGAAGCTGGACAAACAGCTCTATGAGGACGGCATAGCGCTGTCCGGCGGCGAAGCCCAGAAGCTGATGCTGGCCAGGGCCCTCTACAAGGATGCCCCCATCCTTGTGCTGGACGAGCCAACCGCGGCCTTAGACCCCATCGCGGAGAACCAGATTTATCTGCAGTATCAGCAGATGACCCAGGGGAAGACCTCCCTGTTCATCTCCCACAGGCTGGCCTCCACCCAGTTCTGCGACAGAATCCTGTATCTGAAGGACGGCCGGATCGCGGAGGAGGGAACCCATCACGACCTAATCGCCCTGGGGGGCGAATATGCGGCACTCTATGAAAAACAGAGCTGCTGGTATAGAGAGGACTATGAAGAATCGGGCAGCAATACCTATACCGAAAGCGGGAAAGGAGACATACAGCCATGAAATTTTCAGAACATATACAGATTTCCAAAAGGGCCATACGGCATCTCTTTTCGCTGAGCAGGTCTTATGCCA
>CAOOJO010000322.1 GCA_948496895.1 uncultured Acetatifactor sp.
TGTCCCTGCCAAAGCCCCAGTCCTGATGGGCCACCATTTTTCCTCCATCGCCGGCGCCGGCCCCATCAACGGGCCCATCCAGGCCGCCGTCTTCGGCGGGGTCCCCGGGGTGCTGTGGGTGCTCATCGGCGGCATCTTCTTCGGCGCGGTCCATGACTTCGGCGCGCTGTTCGCCTCCATCCGCCACAAGGGGCAGTCCATCGGGGAGGTCATCTCCGCCAACATGAGCAAGCGGGCAAAGAGATTGTTCCTGATTTTCGCCTATCTGACTTTGATTCTGGTGGTGGCCGCATTCGCATCCATCGTTGCATCCACCTTCGGCGCAAAGTATGACGAGGCGGGCGCTCTCGACAAGGTGGCAAGCGCTTCCAACGCCTCCGTCGCCATGGTATCGCTGCTGTTCATCCTGATTGCCATTGCGTTCGGATTTGCTGTATACCGCAGGAACATGTCCATGGGCATATCCACCATCCTGGGCATCGTCGCCATCGTAGTCATCATGGCCATCGGCATGAACTTCCATCCGCTGTATTTCTCCACCAATACCTGGATGATCATCGTAGGCGTCTATATCGCCATCGCCTCTGTGGCGCCGGTATGGATCCTGCTGCAGCCCCGTGACTATCTGAGCTCTTTCCTGCTCTATGCCATGCTGGCCGTGGCTCTGGTGGGCGTCATCGGAGCCCATCCCAACATCGACCCGGCACAGTTCCCTGCGTTTGCCGGCTTTGCTGTGGACAACGGAAATGGCATACAGTACATGTTCCCCATCCTGTTCACCACGGTGGCCTGCGGCGCGATTTCCGGGTTCCATTCCCTGGTTTCCTCCGGCACCACGTCCAAGCAGCTGGACAAGGAGAAGGATGCCAAGCCCATCGCCTACGGCGGCATGCTGCTGGAGTGCGTGCTGGCGATTCTGACCGTATGCGCTATCGCCTACGCCAGGCAGACGGGCCATACGGCTGGAGCTACCGATATCTTCGCGGGCGGCATCGCTGCCATGGTGGCGGCCATTCCCGGACTGGCGGGGCTGGAGAACATCCTGTATACCCTGCTGATCCTTACATATTCCGCATTCTGCCTGACCTCCCTGGACACCGCTACCCGTCTGGCGCGGTTCATGTTCCAGGAGTTCTGGCTGGAGCCCGGGCAGACCCCGGCGGATGTGAAGG
Source organism: uncultured Acetatifactor sp. (assembly GCA_948496895.1). Classification (GTDB taxonomy): domain Bacteria; phylum Bacillota; class Clostridia; order Lachnospirales; family Lachnospiraceae; genus Acetatifactor. Next base: position 1,173 of record CAOOJO010000322.1, read on the forward strand.
AAGGCTATAAGAAGCTTCTGGTGAACCCTTATTTCGCCACGGGCCTGACGGTGGTGCTGGGCATCGTGCTGGGCATGACGGGCTACAGCAAGATCTGGGGGCTGTTCGGATCCGCCAACCAGCTTCTGGCCGGACTGGGCCTGCTGGCCGTGGCCACATGGCTGGGGAACGTGGGCAAGAACAACAAGATGTTCCTATTCCCCATGGCGTTCATGAACATCGTGACCATCTGCTCCCTGGCCATCATCATTAAGAACCAGGTGGGCATCATCGCCGCCGGGGGGGCGGATTGGGGGCCTTATGCCCAGGCGATTCTGGCGGTGCTGCTGATCATCCTGGCCATCCTGCTGGTGATCGAGGGCGTGCAGACGCTGTTTGGAAAGAACAGGAAGACGGCCTAAGGCCGCCGGCCATCTGTGAGTATGTGGAAAGCTTTGTGTAATGCCCTGAGCTGGTATTTGGTATCGGCTCAGGGTATTTTTATGGAAAAAGAAGAGAATATCCGCACATTTGTGTCAGCCGGTTCGTTAATCATAGGGAAGGGGGCAGAGAGGTGTCGGCGAAGCAAGATTTGGATTTGGACGAGCAGTATGACAAAATATACCGATATTGCTACTTCAGGGTACACAGCCGGGAGACAGCGGAGGACATCACCCAGGAGGCCTTTCTGCGCTTTCTGGAGAGCGACCGGCGGCATGAAGCAGCGCCTTGGCATCGCCCAGGCTCTCCTGGGGGAACCGCGGCTGCTGATTCTGGACGAGCCCACGGCGGGATTGGATCCCAAGGAGCGGGTGCGCTTCCGGGAGCTGATCGCATCGTGGGGGAAGGAGAACATCGTGCTGCTCTCCACCCATATCGTGTCCGATGTGGAGCATATCGCGGACACCATCCTGATGATGAAGGAGGGGCAGCTGATCTACCAGGGGGCCTGGGAGGAGAAGGAGGATCTGGAGACATTCTACCTGGAACGTATGTAGCGCGGGCCTGGGGGCCTGCAAGGATTCTGTGCGGGGTGTGACGGCATGGGCTGAGCGTGGCAACAGGGGAGTTTCTGTCATGTGCGTTGTTGGAGCGCAGGGAGGTGTGACCATGAGGCAGATGGGCATTTTATATCTGTATGAATTAAAGAAGATAATGAGGCGGAAAATGGTGTGGATTTCCATGGCCATATCGGTGGCCGTCATCGTGTTCACAGTGGGAGGCCCCATGCTGGACTTCCTGTTCGGGGAGGAGGGAGAGGAGACCCTGTATGAGGCTTTCCTGACGGACAGGGCTTATCAGCAGGCCTTGGAGGGCAGGCCCATCGACCAGACCCTGCTGGAGGAGATGGCGGAGGGCTACTCAAAGCTGCCGAAGGTGGAGGTATATTCCGGTACGGAGGAGTACCAGACGTACGCCAGGCCCTACAGCGCCATATTCCACTTTGTGCGGGTAGTGGCGGATATGAGGGTGGCGGAGGCTCTGGACTGGGAGGCGGACGAGGAGGAGCTGTACCTGCGGCGGCAGGCGGCTCTGGCCCGGGAGGCGGATTCCTATGGCCTGACACAGGAGGAGAAGGGATTCTGGCAGGGGCAGGAGGAGAAATTCCGGTGGCCTGTGGAATTCCGCTACAAGGAGGGCTGGTGGCGGCTTCACGACTGCCTGTACACGATTGCGCTTCTGGGCATCCTGATGGCGGCGGTGTGCCTCTCCGGGGTGTTCACGGAGGAGCATGCCCGCAGGATGGACCAGCTGATCTTGAGCAGCAGGCATGGCAGGCAGACCGTCTACCTGGCGAAATTCCTGGCAGGGCTCACCTTTGGGCCGGCTCAGGCCCTTGTGTTCACGGCGGTGACCTTCCTTACGGCCTTCGCCATCTATGGGGCGGAGGGCTTCTGGGCGGATTTCAGGCTGGCGCGGGCCGGATTTTTCCCGCCCATGAGCATAGGACAGGCGGTGCTCCTGTGCTATGGCTGCATGACGGCGGCCATGCTGGTGACGGCGGCTTTCGTGATGGCCCTGTCCGAAGTGACGAAGAGCAGCATCGGCACTCTGTCCACGGTGGCGGGGATGATTCTCCTGAGCATGTTCGTGAACGTGCCGGAGCGGTTTCGGGTGCTGTCCCAGCTATGGAGCTATCTCCCCAGCGAGTTCACCGCGGTCTGGAATATCTTCAATCCCAGGATGGTGCCGCTGTTTGGCACGTTCCTGCTGTCCTGGCAGGCGGCGCCGCTGTTGTATCTCCTGCTGGGAATTGGGTTCGCGCTGCTTGGGAAGCGGGCTTTCGTGGGGTATCAGGTCAGCGGGCGGTAGGGGCGTCATTCCTGCTCCGCCAGGTACACTGATACCCGGTTCTGGATGAGGGCCGCCACATCCGCCGCGCTTTTCTGGCCGCTGAAATAGCTCTCCGCCTCCTGGGCGACGATGGAGGATATCTGGCTGCCGCCCCGGGCGGTGGTGGAGGAATCCAGCAGGGAGCATATGAGGTCCGTCTCCTCAGGGAGGGGCGTATAGAAGAATATCTGCACTGCTCTTGAGGAGAGTATGTGGAGGGCGTACCGCTCAGGCTCTCCGCCGTATGTGAGGATCTCTCCGTCTTCTCCCAGGCGGTAGGGATTTTCCGTGACCTTTGCGAAATATCGCTCCCTTGTGCCCAGCTCCGTGGGGAAGCCCTTTGTGCCCACCAGGGCGGCAAAGCTCTTGGGGGGATTGTCCCACCCGGTGAGCAGCAGCTCCACAAAGGCCCATGCCGCCTCCTTGTGCTTTGACTTGGCGGAGATGGCGCATGTGCCGCCGCAATCCTCCAGCAGGCTGCCCGCCCGGCCGTCCACTGTGGGGAAGCCCACATAGGAAATGTCCTCCGTCTTTAGAATCTGCTCCAGCAGAATGATGTCCTGCGGGCGGACCAGCTCCACCTCGTGCAGCAGGGAGAGGTTGCTCCTTTCCATCATGTCCAGGACCTCTGCGCCCTCCGTCCC
>CAOOJO010000323.1 GCA_948496895.1 uncultured Acetatifactor sp.
TAGAGGCGGGATGGCTGTCCATTCTGCCGCCATTGATTGCGATTACGCTGGCGCTTATCAGCAAGGAGGTGTATTCCTCCCTGTTCCTGGGGATTTTCTCCGGGATGTGCATCTACTGCTTCCGCACCGGGGGGAATATCCTGCAGGCGGTTACATATGTGTTCGACATGCTGGCCGGGAAGATTGGGGAGAACGGCTACATGATTATCTTCCTGGTGCTGCTGGGGTCTTTGGTGGTCATCGTGACCAGGTCCGGCGGGTCGGACGCTTACGGGCAATGGGCGGGAAAGCGCATCAGGAGCAAAGTGAGCGCCAAGCTGGCCACCGCCATGCTGGGGCTTTTGATTTTCGTGGACGATGGGTTCAACTGCCTGACCGTGGGGACGGTGATGCGGCCCATCACGGACAAATGCCGGATTTCCAGAGAGAAGCTGGCCTATCTGCTGGATGCCACGGCAGCGCCGGTGTGCATCATCGCGCCCATCTCCAGCTGGGCGGTGGCGGTAGCCTCGGAGGTGGAGGAGGCCGGGGGGCTGAACGCCTTTGTGCGGACGATTCCCTATAATCTGTACGCTATCTTGACCATCGTCATGGTGTTCTTCTTAAGCGTCACGGATTTCGACTTCGGCCCTATGGAAAAGGCGGAGGCCAGGGGCGAAAAAGAAAGGTCTGAGGAACGGATCAAGGAACGGTCTGGCGCAGGAGGAGAGATGGCTGGCCGGAAGAAGGGAACGGTGCTGGATTTGGCGCTGCCGGTGGTGACGCTGATTGCGTGCGCGATTCTGGGGATGGCTTATGTGGGAGGGTTCTTTGCGGGTACGGGCAAGGCCTTTACAGAGGCCATCGGGGAGAACCCCACGGCGGGCCTTACCCTTGGAACCTTTGCGGCTCTGGTGGTGGCGCTGGCCATGTATCTGCCCCGGCGGATCATGAGCCTGCGGGAGTTCATGAACGGGATCATCGATGGGATCAAGACCATGATTCCCGCGCTGACCATTCTGATTCTGGCCTGGGGGCTGGGCGGCGTGTGCCGGGAGATGATTGGGACGGGCATCTTCGTCAGCCAGTTCGTCAGCGCGGCGAAGCTTCCCTTTGGCTTCCTGCCCGCCATCGTGTTCGCTGTGGCGGCGTTCCTGTCCTTCTCCATGGGGACGGCCTGGGGGACATTCGGCATCCTGCTGCCCATCGTGTCCATGATGTGCGCAGGGAGCGCGGGAGAGGCGGTTCTGATTCCGGCCCTTGGGGCTACGCTGGCGGGTTCCGTGTACGGCGACCACTGTTCCCCCATCTCCGACACCACCATCCTGGCCTCCACCGGAGCCCAGTGCGAGCATCTGCGCCATGTGGAGACCCAGCTTCCCTATGCCACTCTGGTGGCGGTGGTGTGTTTCTTCGGGTATCTGGTGGCCGGGTTTGCGGGGAATGTCTGGATTACGATATTGTCGTCTATCTTGCTGTTGTTGGGGGCGCTTGGGGGGATTGCTTTCTGGAAAAAGAGAGGAAAGCGGTAGCTGCCACGGCTGCGCCGTAGGCGGCCTCCTCCTGATGCTCCACGATGGCAATGGGCATGCCAAAGCGGGCCTGTAGGATGTCCTGGAGGGCGGTATTCTTGCGGACACCGTTGCCGGAGGCCATGAGCCTGGTGGGAGAGAGCCCTGCCTCGCTTTGGATGATGCGGTACAAGCCGTAAAGCTCCTCTGCCATGCCGCTTAAGACACCGCGTATCAGGGCGGCGGGGCGGAAATTGTCCAGGCGGATTCCGCTGACGGAACCGGTCTCATCCGGGTTCTTTCTGGTGCCCAGGAAGGAAGTCCGCACGGTCCAGCTCTCTGACGGGTTGGCCTGCCCCTCCAGGAGCTTCTGCATGATGCCATACTGGGGCATATCCGCCCCACCAGCCGCCACGGCATATTCCCGGAAGAACCGCTCCAGGGCCGCATAGGCGCTGCCGCCGCAGAGGGCGGCTCCCACCAGGAGATAGCTGTCCGCGGTAAATGGCCTGGCCTCGATGCCCTTACCCTGGAAATGCGCATGGGAAAGCACCGAAATCTGGGAGCCAGTCCCGATATTCACCAATGCGCAGTCCCTGTCCTCCCCTACGGAACCCAGGAAGCTGGCCTGATTGTCCCCTATGGAGACGCAGACAGGAATGCCCCGGAAAGTGCCAAGAGGTACAATGTCCTTCGCCACAGCCGGGAGGAAATCCGGGGAGATGCCGCATTCTTTTGCGACTTTCCACATAAATTCGTTCGCTTTACAGTCATACAGCCCCAGGCTGGCCGCCTGGCTGATGTGGAGCAGAGGCATATTGCGCCCTGTCAACACCATGCCCACATAATCAGCTATAGTACACAGGGAGACCGCTTCCGTCGGGACGAACCCCTTTTTCAGATGATAGAGATGCGTCGCTAGCCCATAGCCTGTGGCCAGCTTCACGCCATAGGCCTCATCCAGAAAGCCGCAGACGCTTTTTCCGTTCTCATAGTCGGACAGATTCCCCCGCCCGTCCTGCCAGGTATAGAGGGGGCTCACTGCGAGACCTCCTTCGTCCAGATAGACAATGCCGTGCATCTGGCCGGTGAGGCCGATGGCGGCGATGTCGCTGTGGGCGGCGAGGATTTCCTCCAGAGCCGGGAAGACCCTGGCCAGGATGACCGCGGGATTCTGAATTCTTTCCCATGGATGGGCAGTGGGAAGAAAGCTGTCATTGGGGAGCGTGATGGCTTGGACGAGCATACCGTCCGGGAGATTCACAAGGACGATGCTGACAGTGGTGGTTCCGATGTCGATGCCGATGCTTTTCATAGAGGACTCCTTTGCAGCGAATAATTATGGATGGACTGTTAAGGATATTTTACAATGAAAAGCAATAATTGAGAAGAGATAAGATCAGGGTATTGAAAAGAACAGTGCCCATGGTGTATAGTAGGAGATGGAACGAGGCTGCCTTCACGGAGGGCTGCTCTGATAACCTAAGCAGGGAGTTTGTGGAAGATGGAGAACGCGGATTGGCGGGATATCCATATCGAATTGTTGAACGAAGCGAACACGGAAGAGCTGAAAGGAATTCGCCGGGAAGATGTCAGTGAAGCCTTTGTGGACTCGGTGGAAACCATTGCGGAAATCACACAATACGGAATCGACCATCACTGCATCGGACATACTTATGCGATAAGGTATAACGAGTCCTACATCGGGCTTATCTTATTAGGGGAGGCGTTGGAATGGGAGACGGATCCCGCTGAAATGAAAGGAACCCCCTTCTACCGGCTCATGGGCTTTGTAATCGACAGGCGCTACCGGAATGGGGGGATAGGCTCTTATGTGCTGGAAAAGGTAATCAGGGAATGCTATCAGGAATTCGGCATCCGCCCGATTGCCCTTGGCTGCCATAGGGACAACCATAGGGCAGCGGCCTTTTATGAAAGGCATGGCTTTGTGAGGACGCAGGCCATGGAAGGTGATGACTATTATTACCTGAGATATCCGGAACAGACATAGAGGAGAATTTTTAGGGAAAGGAAGGATTTCCGCAGGAGGGACAGTCCGTCTGCGGAGATTGGAACAGGAGGTCAAATATGGGAGTCTTATCAAATCTGGAGCCACAGAACGTATTTCATTTTTTCGAGGAGATTACGAAAATCCCCCACGGATCGGGCAACGTAGGGCAGATCAGCGACTATCTGGTGAAGTTTGCCAGGGAGAGGGGGCTTTTCTGCATCCAGGACGAGCTGAAGAACATCATCATCGTCAAGGAAGCCGTGCCCGGATATGAAGACGAACCCACCGTCATCCTCCAGGGCCATATGGACATGGTGGCGGTAAAGAAGCCGGACTGTGACATCGACATGGCAAAGGAGGGTCTTCGGGTAGCCGTCCGGGGAGACGAACTCTACGCCGAGGGCACCAGCCTTGGCGGGGACGACGGCATCGCGGTGGCCTATGCTCTGGCGCTGCTGGACTCCGATACCATAAAGCATCCCCGCCTGGAGGTCGTCATCACCGTGGACGAGGAGGTGGGCATGGACGGCGCCAGGGGCATCGATTTGTCCGTGCTTACCGGGAACCGCATGGTGAACCTGGATTCGGAAGACGAAGGCGTCTTCCTGACCAGCTGCGCGGGAGGG
>CAOOJO010000324.1 GCA_948496895.1 uncultured Acetatifactor sp.
CTCCTGAGTCTTCCGGTAGGCCCAGGCCCTTCTCGCGGAGGCTGCCAGATCCACCACAAAGGCGATGCCGAATATGACAGTTATGGCAATCCGCATCTTTGTGGGGATTCCGCCAATCACGCCCTCCACAAGCGGCTGCGCAAAGCGGAAGACCGCGATTGCCCCGAAGCCGAACAGCACCGCGTTCCGCAGGCAGACCCTTCCCTTGATGTTGAAGCGCATATGGGAATAGTCCCACCACTTGGAGTGGAACAGCCTTTCCAGGATTCCCCCTACGATATACTCCACCACGGAGCAGAAGACCACGCCGAAGATGAACAGGCCTGCGTAGGAATCCTTCAGGCTGCCCAGAGCCGCGGCTCCGGCTGCCATCCCTATGCCGTAGATAGGGCAGAACGGCATATGCAGGAACCCTCTGTTCTGGAATTCCCCAGCCTCTATCCGCATATCGATGCACTCCACCAGCCATCCGGCAAATCCCCAGAAAAAGAATATCAAGAACAACTCATAAAAATCATACTGCAACGACATCTTCGTCTTACTCCTCTTTTTTGGTATATTGCTCTACCAATCATTTTACCATATTCCGCGGTAACATGTCATTACCTATTTTCTAAAAGAAATATTTGCATAATGTGTCAAACTGTGCTATAGTTGCTTTAGCACTTTAAACCGACAAAGGAGAGAACATGAAACTATGAAACTCATCTTACTGATCCTCTATTTCGCAGTATTGATTGCCATCGGCATCTACTGCCGCAAGCATGCCACGGACGTCAACGGCTTCGTCCTGGGAGGGCGCTCCGTGGGACCCTGGCTCACCGCCTTCGCCTATGGCACCTCCTATTTCTCGGCTGTGGTGTTCGTAGGCTACGCCGGACAGTTCGGCTGGAAGTACGGCATCGCCGCCACATGGGCGGGCATCGGGAACGCCATTATCGGCTCTTTGCTTGCCTGGGTGATTTTAGGACGCAGGACGCGCATCATGACCCAGCACCTGGACTCCGCCACCATGCCCCAGTTCTTCGGGGAGCGCTTCGGCAGCCGTCCCCTGAAGATCGGCGCGTCCGTCATCATCTTCATCTTCCTGATTCCCTACACAGCGTCCCTGTACAACGGCCTCTCCCGGCTGTTCGGCATGGCGTTCAACATCGACTATTCCGTCTGCATCATCCTGATGGCTGTGCTGACGGCCATCTATGTCATCGCCGGAGGATACATGGCCACTGCCATCAATGACTTCATCCAGGGGATCATCATGCTGTTCGGCATCAGCACGATCATCGCTGCCGTGCTGAAGAGCAAGGGCGGCTTCCTGGCGGCCCTGGACGGCCTGGCCAGGATTTCGGACGAGAGCGTTTCCACGGCTCCGGGCATCTTCGCGTCCTTCTTCGGCCCGGATCCCTTAAACCTCCTGTTCGTGGTCATCCTTACCTCCCTGGGCACCTGGGGGCTGCCCCAGATGGTACAGAAGTTCTACGCCATCAAGAACGAGGAGTCCATCAAAAAGGGGACAATCATCTCCACCCTGTTCGCGCTGGTGGTGGCAGGTGGCTGCTATTTCCTGGGAGGCTTCGGCAGGCTGTTCTCAGGCCAGATCGACGTGGCGGCAAACGGATTCGACTCCATCATCCCCACCATGCTTTCCGGACTGTCTCCTCTGCTGATTGCTTTGGTGGTGATTTTGGTGCTCTCCGCTTCGATGTCAACCCTGTCTTCCCTGGTCATGGCCTCCAGCTCTACCCTGACCATCGATTTTCTGAAGGAGGTCTGCTTCAAGAAGATGGACGACAAGAAGCAGGTGCTCTCCATGCGGATACTGATCGTGGTGTTCATCGCCATCTCGTCCATACTGGCCCTGATTCAGTACAAGAGCTCCGTGACCTTCATCGCCCAGCTGATGGGCGTGTCATGGGGAGCGCTGGCCGGTTCCTTCCTGGCGCCGTTCCTCTATGCCCTGTACTCCAAGCGGGTGACGAAGGCCTCCTGCTGGGTATGCTTCCTCTTCAGCTCCGCGCTGATGGTAGCCAATATCTTCTTCCGCAGCTCCTTCCCGGCGATCATGCAGTCCCCTATCAACTGCGGCGCCATCGCCATGCTGGCGGGACTTGTGATCGTGCCCGTGGTGAGCCTGTTCACGCCGAAGCCGGACAAAAAGCTGGTGGACAATGCCTTTGCCTGCTATGAGAAAAAGACAGAGGTGGCCCAGAAGACGGCGCTCGGAAAATAAGTACATAGCAAAAGATAATAAAAGAACCCCTGGCATCCACAACCTGCCGGGGGTTCTTCCTCTTTAACCCTATTCTACACAAATCTGCACATGAGGGCTGTTGCCGTAGGCCCGTAGCTCTATCATGTGACTACCCTTCTTCGCCCGGCCAAAGCTGACGCGGTAGGGACTCTTGAACAGATTCCTGCCTGCTCCGCAATCTGCTTCTTGGTCACCTTGCAGTTCCAGGCCCAGAACGGGATATCGCTCAGAACAGCATCCTCTCCATATACTCATCCGCGAAATAGGGATTAGAGGACAGCTCCACCAGACGCGCACCTTTGGCGTAGCTTTCGCAGACAGCTCTGTAATCCTCGTTCAACAGCAGCATGGATGCTCCGCTCAGCGCCGCATTGCCGACTACTCGGACGCAGGGCAGCATCTCCTCCGGAAACAGCCCGATTTTCGCGGCATTCCCTATATCCAGGTAACTGCCGAAGCCTCCGGCAATCAGCAGCGCCGACACCTGACCGCAGTCCAGCCCCGCCGTGTGCAGCAAGGTTCGGATGCCCGCATGGATGGCGCTTTTGGCCAGCTGTACCATCCTTACGTCATTCTGTGTAAAAACAACCGGCCCGCAGATCACCGCGCTTTCCTCTTCCATATAACCAGTCTCGTCCAGCTGCTCCGTCTCCAGCAGACATGCCACCGCGTCCACCACGCCGCTTCCGCAGATTCCCACGGCGGCAGCGTCTCCAATCACATGGGCGGCCAGCTTTCCGTCCTCCACAGCCACCCGGTCTACCGCGCCTTTGCTCCCTCCCATTCCCATGGAGATTCCCGCCCCCTCAAAGGCAGGGCCGGCGGCGGTAGAGCAGCAGTACAGCGTCCCCTGGTGCCACAGGGCCATCTCGCCGTTGGTGCCGATATCCGCCAGGAGCCTGGTGTCCGGCGTGTCGCACAAGCCTCCCGCCAGAACTGCCGTGATGAGATCCGCGCCTACGAATGCCGCCGCGCAGGTCGCCAGATAGACTTCTGTCTCCTGAGCCAATGCGGTAAGCCCCAGGTCACGGGCTGTCACCGTCTCCCCAAACAGCCGCCTGACCCCAAAGGGCGCGTGGGAAAGGGGCTCCGTGGAAGTGCCGGTGAGCAGATGGAGCATCACCGTATTCCCCGTCACCACCATCCCGTCGATGTCCTTCGGGGAGATTCCGGCTTTCGCGGACAGCTCCTCCACCAGGTCGTCCACTGCCGTGCAGATTGCCCGTGTAAGCTTCGGCCCCTCGCCCCGCAGATCCGCCTCGATACGGGAAATCACATCGGCTCCCCAGCCGGCCTGGGGATTGAGCCCGCTTCCCTCCGACAGCGCTTTTCCACTGATGTCATAAAGCCGCGCCGCCAGGGTCGTAGTCCCAATGTCCAGCACGAAGCCATGGGTCCTGAAGGCGGGCTTTAGCCGGATATCGGGCATATCTCCCGCCGTCCGTATCTGTCCGTCGCCCCGCAGCTCCAGCTCTACGCTGCAGTCTCCCTCCACGGCAGTGCAACAGGCCAGCCGGATACCACTGTCGATATCCTCCCGGGACAAAAGCCGCCTTTCCGCGTCCGAAAGCGGGCTTAGCGCTCCCTGGGCATGCACCCTGCACTTCCCGCAGCGCCCATGCCCCCCGCAAGGCAACCCCGCGAAACTACCGTGGGGCAACCCCACGAAACTGCCATGGGGCGCCCCCGCTAAGGGGCTGTGGGGCAATTCCGGCAAAGGGTTGCCTGACTTCTCGACAGACCCCTGACAGCCAAAAGCAGGGCCCTCCCCGGAGCGCTGCCCGGTCAGCAAATCCCCCAGCAGCACCCCCAGCCCCGCATCATAAATAACGCCATTTATCCTGACTTTCGCCATAAACACCTCATG
>CAOOJO010000325.1 GCA_948496895.1 uncultured Acetatifactor sp.
GATGGTGTCGGCCACCTTCACCGGGGCGATCATCTCCTCCTTTGAGGACGCCCTGAGCGCCTGCGCGGTGCTGGTGGCATTCATCCCCATGCTCATGGACACGGGAGGGAACGCGGGGGGCCAGGCCAGCGTGACGGTGATCCGCGGGCTTTCCCTGGGGGAGATTACCTACCGGGACGTGCCCAGGGTGGTATGGAAGGAGGTCAGGGTGTCCATCCTCTGCGGCGGGACCCTGGCGGCGGCGAACTTCGCCAAGCTGATGCTGTTCGACCGGGTGGGGCTGATGGTGGCCTTTACGGTGTGCCTGACTTTGGTGGCGGCGGTGCTGATGGCCATGCTGGTGGGGTGCCTGCTGCCAATCGGGGCCAAGCGGATCGGCTTCGACCCGGCGGTGATGGCCAGCCCCTTCATCACCACCATCGTGGACGCGCTGTCGCTATTGGTGTATTTCCGGTTCGCGGCGCTGCTGTTGGGTATTTGATGCTTGGTATTTGATATAGAAGGTTTAGGGAATTCCTTTTGCGGAATATTGCGGAATAGAGGATATTTGCGGGGTGGTAGAAAGATACCACCCCCTTTTTTCGTGGGTGGTAGGGGAAATCGTCTTGCAAATGGCAGGGTGTTTTCGGTAAAATGATGGTATCTGCAGATGCGAAGCAAAAATAAAAAGAAAGGTGGGAGCGGGATGAAAAAATTTCCGGGAAAAATGGGGAAGGTACTGAAGTGCAGAGGGCTGTGGTCAGCGCTGGGGATTGCCTGGGTTCTGTACTTAGGTCAGGGGATATATGGAGGGCCCCACAGAGTGTGGGAAATTTTCCGCCATTGTGACACATGGGTTCCTATGCTCCAGTTTTTTATCATTGTACTGATTCTGTACCAGGCCGGAATGGAAAAGGATTTCTTCCGGGGCTTTGCCAGAGCCTTTGGCAGGAAAGGAAAAGGATGCTCCAGAATGGAGCTGCAAAGGTCTGTGGGGGCGGTCCAGTGTGTGGAGAAGGCGGCTGTGGTGGCCTGTATCATCACATTCATGATGTGCATTATGGATATGTTTGACGGCTGGCCCAGCACCTCGCTGCAAAATGTGGATATTTTTTTCACTGTAGTCTCTTTCTTTGCGGTAATGTTCAGCGGCGACATCCTGTTTGCGGCGGTTATCATTCTCCTGCTGATGCCTTTGAAGTTCAGGCTGGAGCGGATGGTGGTCTCCTACATGGAGGAGCCCCAGGACAGCCAGGCGGAAAGGGCGGAGGCGGAGGGCCAGAGAGTGTACTTTGGGCTCAGGGCCATGGGGCTTACGGACAGGGAGGCCGAGGTGGCCAGGCTGGCGGCAGGCGGCATGAGTAACCGGGAGATTGGAAAGGAATTGTACATAGCGGAGGGGACTGTGAAGAAGCATATGACCCATATCCTGGAGAAAGCGGGATGCGGGGACAGGGAGGCTTTGGCGGAGCAGGTCAGGAAGCTGTAGCCCGGGAATTTTGGATAAAGACATATATGTAGTAAAGCATGCCGAAAAGAAAAGCAGCCGGAAAGGGATATGGAAGAGGAGCATTCCATGGAATCCCGGTTCCGGCTGCAGCTTTTCTATGATTGCGCACTGCCATATGGGACTTTGGTAAATCTACAGCCGTCCTTAGGCGGTCTCGAACTTCAGCGGCATCTGCCCCTGGTTCTGCGCACCCTCCTGGGTCAGGAAGTCATACTGGGACATGTAAAGCTCATAATAAGCGCCCTTCTGGGCCAGCAGCTCCTCATGGGTGCCCCGCTCCAGGATGCCGCCCTTATCGATGTACATGATGCAGTCCGCGTTCTTGATGGTGGACAGCCTGTGGGCGATGATGAAGGAGGTACGGCCTTTAAGCAGCTCGTTCAGACCCTTCTGCAGCAGAATCTCCGTCTCCGTGTCGATGCTGGAGGTGGCCTCGTCCAGAATCAGTATCTTCGGGTCGGCCAGCAATGCCCTGGCGAAGGAAATCAACTGCCGCTGTCCCGCCGAGAGCCTGCTTCCACGCTCGTTCACCTCCGTGTAGTAGCCGTTCTCCATCTGGGAGATGAAGTCGTGGGCGCACACCGTCCTGGCTGCGGCGATGACCTCATCGTCCGTGGCGTCCAGCTTGCCGTAGCGGATGTTGTCCATGATGGTGCCGGAGAAGATGAAGCTGTCCTGCATCATCACCCCCATCTGGGAGCGCAGGGAGCGGATCGTCACCTGGGAGATGTCCGTGCCGTCTATGAGCACCTGCCCGGAATCCACATTGTAGAAGCGGGAGATCAGGTTCACGATGGTGGACTTCCCGGCGCCCGTGGGCCCTACGAAGGCGTAAGTCTGCCCCTGCCCGGCGGTAAAATTGATATTGTCCAGAATCTGGTGCCCCTCCTCATAGCTGAAGCACACGTCCTTGAATTCCACCTGACCCTTGATGGGCGGCATTTCCGTGGCTCCCTCCGCGTCCTTCACCAGGACAGGCTCATCGATGGTCTCGAAGATGCGCTCCAGGTAGGAGATGGCGGTCAGCAGGGAGTTGTAGAAGCTGGCCAAAGTATTGATAGGAGCCCAGAAGCGCCCTATATAGGCGGTGAAGGCAATCAGCACGCCTACCGTCAGCGTAGCGTCCGGAGCCAATATCCAGCGGATGCCCAGCACGTAGATGAAGGAGGTGGTGACCACGGATATCATGTCCACGCTGGGTCCTAAGGTAAAGTTGTACATGATCGCGTTCATCCAGGACTTCCTGTATTTGCCGCTCAGTCCGTTGAATATCTGGTTGTTCTCGTTCTCCCGGACGAAGGACTGGGTGACCCTTATGCCGTTGATGCTCTCGGCGATATAGGCATTCAGGTTGCTCTGCTTGTTGGACTGAATCTGCCAGGCCTTCCGCTGCTTCTTCTTGATGAATACGATCACCAAAGCCAGCACCGGCAGCCCGCAGAGGCAGACCAAGGTCAGCCGCCTGTCGCAGAAGAGCATGAATATAATAATGAAGAAAAGGTTGCACAGGTCCGTAATGGTATTCACGATACCATTGCTCAAAAGGTCGCTCAGGCTGTTCACATAGTTCACCACGCGCACCTGTATCTTGCCGTGGGGCCTGTCGTCGTAGTAGGAAAAAGGCAGCTCCTGCAGGTGGTTGAAGATATCCGTGCGGATGGCGTGTATGATGTTCTGGCCCACTGAGCTCATGATTTTGATTTTAAAGCGCATGGCGATGCCGGAATAGGCGGCCACCGCCAGGGTCAGCAGGCTCACTGCCACGATTCCCCGCATATTCTTCTCCGGGATATAGACATCCATGATCCTCTGGAAGAAGATGGGAACCATCATGGTGGCCGCGGAGGCGCTGAGCATCAGGACGATGACCCCCGCCATCTTTGTCTTATAAGGGGAGACATAGGCTCCCAGACGCTTCAGCTGTCCGACGTCAAAACTGTCTTCCAGCACCTCGTCCATATCGTATCGATTTCGTGCCATGATTTATACCTCTCTGCGCGCTATGGCGCGCCCTCCGTTAAGCGATATACTTTTGCTGCTGCAGCTCCTGGGGAATCTCCCCGTACTGGTTGTGGAAGGTCTTGGCATAGTAGCCGTCCTTGGCCAGCAGCTCGCTGTGGGTGCCCCGCTCGATGATCCGCCCGCCGTCCATGACCAGTATCAGGTCGGCATCCTTGACGGAGGAGATGCGGTAGGCGATGATGAATACCGTGCAGCCCTCCTTGATGCTCTTGAGCTGCTTCTGGATGTAGCTCTCCGTCTCCATGTCCACGGCCGAGGTGGTATCGTCCAGAATCAGGATGGACGGATCCTTCAAAAGGGCCCTGGCCAGGGAGATGCGCTGCTTCTGTCCGCCGGACAGTCCCATGCCGCGCTCGCCTACAATGGTGTCGTAGCCGTCCGGCATGGCGTTGATGAAATGGTTGGCATCCGCCATGATTGCGGCCTTCTTCACCTGTTCGAAGCTGCAGTCCGGCCTGCCGTAGGCGATGTTGCCCTCGATGGTGTCTGAGAACAGGAACACGTCCTGCATGGCGATTCCGATATTGTCCCGCAGATTGTACAGATCCATGTCCCGGACATCCGTGCCGTTCACCAGCACCTGCCCGGAGGTGGCGTCGTAGAAC
>CAOOJO010000326.1 GCA_948496895.1 uncultured Acetatifactor sp.
AATATCTCTACAGCAGGGCGGACTGTGAAAGCTTGCTTTGGATCCTGGGCCCTACCGCACGCTGGGTGGAGGTCTTAAGCGGTATTCCATTCGTCTATGAGCCGGGCCTCGGCTATGCAAACCACGAGCTGCGGTTCCTCATCGCGCCCTCCTGCTCCGGCGTCCAGTTCCTGATCATCACCGCGGCCATGCTGATTTTCTCTTTCACCCACCTTGTGACAGAGTCCCGGCTTGCAGCGAAATCCCGGCTCATGGATGGACGCCTCCCGCAGGCAATCCGGCGGGCGGCGCTGGGCCTGGGCTGGATTGCTCTAAGCCTCCTGCTCTCCTATGGGTTCACCATCTTCGTGAACGGCCTGCGGATTGTAGTGGCAATCTATCTACCGTCTTTTTTTGAACGCCACGGCGCATTGCATGGTCTGCTGACTCCCGACCGGCTCCATACCATGATCGGGGCAGTGGTATACTTCGCCGCGCTGCTGACGGTTCATCGGCTGGTAGGGCTATTCTTCTACCGAGATGATAGGACAGAAAAAGACAGGCCCGCCATGCGGATTGCCCGCAAGTGCCTGTCCCCGGTGTTCTGGTACTTCTTCATCGTGTTAGGTGTCCCCTTCCTGAACAGGGCCTATCGTAGAAACAGTGAGAAATTTACGGAATTCGCCCTGTTGGTGACTTTGTGCTGCGGCTGTGTCCTGCTCCTGTACTGTCTCGGAGCCATAATCCGCAAAGGATTTCGGAGCAGGGGGTGACTCCCCTGCTTCGCCCTGCTGTCCGTCTCCTACGCCTTCAGCGCATGGCTTAGGCTGTTCGGCACCCCTCTGGGCCCCCGCACTGCGTAGATGCCGTACTCCTCCTTTAGCCGCCCAAAAGAGAACGCCTCCGGGGCGTACCTGCGCAGGAGCTTTATCCGCATCACTGTAGAGATGGTCAGGTTCTCGTCCTGGTATCGGTAGGGGATGTCCACCTCCACGGCTTTGCATCTATAGAGGATCGCGGACACCGGAGCCGCCACGTACAGGTACACCGTGTCCCCTGCCTTGACGGCGCTGCTCTGCTTCCATTCGATGATCTCCGCCTGGTCGAAGGCGTGTTCGATATCATAGAACTTCGGGTTGGCCGGGACGATCCACTCCTTGGGCGGGCGCATCTTGGCTTTCTTTTTTCCAGATGCGGTGGCCTTGAAGCTTAAGTCGATCAGGTTGCAGACCTGATCCTCCTCCACTGTGCCGTCCAAAAGCACCGTGATCCAGTGCTCCTTGTTCATGTGATAGGCCGGAAAGAAGCCTTTGTCCTGGAGCAGTACATCCCTGAACGCCATATCGTCAATCTTCAGGTTGATTACGTCCACTTTTCCCTCTCCGGCAAGCCCCAGCTTCTCCCTGCCGATGTTCATCACCAGCGCGAACCACTTCCTGTTGTCGCCGTGGCGCAGGACAGCGCCGTCATCCTCTCCCCAGGGGTATTCCGGGGTGGTTTTGTATTTCTTTTTGACGTATGCGAAAATTCTGTCCTTCATTCTGCATCCTCCTTCTGTGGCTGCGGTTTTTCCGTTCTGTCCTGTTTCCTGATTACAGGAAAATCCGCAGCAGCATGAACAGCAATATGGCAACGTAGATAATCCGGAACGCCGCATCGCCCACATAGGTGTCCCCATCCGCATCATCCGTCCTGAACATGCCGGGATTCTGCCGGAATATGCCGCACTGCAGTCCCTCCACGTACCAGTTCCAGCCGTTCGAACCAGAATAGAGCTTCACCTCCGGCGATTTCAGGTATAGATGCACCGGGACGCGGTAGGCCCCGGTCTTTATCTCCGTGCCGC
Organism: uncultured Acetatifactor sp.; assembly: GCA_948496895.1. Lineage (GTDB taxonomy): Bacteria > Bacillota > Clostridia > Lachnospirales > Lachnospiraceae > Acetatifactor. The sequence goes on from CAOOJO010000326.1 coordinate 1,826, forward strand.
AGGCAAAGCCCTCCTCTATCTTCTCAATGACCAGATAATATCTTCTCCGGTAATAGACATGTCCATGGCGGCCCCGGAAAGGAACCCTCTCCGACTCGATGCGCCTGATGATGCCCCGGCAGCACCGGCCCTTGGAAACCGCTTCCCGGCGCTTCTTTCGAAGGGTCAGAGCAGCCCGGCCCTTCCTATACCCTATGTACAGCGGCAATAACCCGCCCAGCAGGAATATCACTGCGTTCGCTCCGTTCATGGTCCCTTTCAGCAGGGTGCTGAGCACCGCGCTGTACCAGACGGCGGCAAATGTCAGCAGTATGACCATATCCCCCAGTTCCTCCTCTGCGGGGAGGATTCTCCTGTGAAGCATCTGACATCATCCTCTCTGGGCCAGCAGCCACGCCAGGATATGGATTGCCTGCTGGAACTGGCCCTTTTCGATCAATTCCTCAATCTCGGCGGCGGAATATTTCCTGACACCCAGGAATTCGGTCTCGTCCAGGTGCTGGGCTCCCGCCTTGCGGCAGTTGCGGGCCGTGAAGATATAGGCATAGTTGTCCGCTATGGTGGCGTTGGAGGGGATGGCGCACAGAAACTTCCATTCATCGGATACATAGCCGGTCTCCTCCAGCAGCTCCCGCTTTGCGGCCTCCAGCGCGTCCTCCGCCACGTCGGGGCCATGCCCTGTGCCGTACTGTCTGCCGTCCTTCCGCTCAATGCCGCCTGCAGGGAATTCCGTGGTCACCTGCCTGATGCCCTGGCGGAACTGCCTGACGCAAAGATAGTCCCCCTCTTCGTCCGATGCCACGATGGTGCAGTAGTCCCGGCGGCTGTAGCTGTAAAAGGGCCCAAAGACCTTTCCGTCCGGGAAACGGTAATCGGAGCGCTTGAAGTCTATCCACTGGTCCTGCACGATATGCTCTGTGCTGATTTCCTCCCAGGCCAGGTTTTCTGGCATATCCTTTGCTTCCATCACGCCATCGTCGGGATTTGCCGATGCCGCTGTTACTTTATGCCTGCTGTCCATATTCCTGTCCATTACCCTAACCTCCAATCTAATGATAGCCTACAACCCCCGGATGATATTTACGTAATCCTGCCTCTGATCGACTACCGCATATACCATTACTTCTTTTCTGCTTTCATTTACCTTATAGAAAACCAAATCCTTTTCAAGAATCAATACTTTGTATCCCTGCCTTTTCAGCACAAGATATTTGGGTTCCGTTCCAATATCAGGATTGTGGGCCAGCGCCAGGATAGCCCTTTCCAAATCATCCAATTTCTGGAGCGCTACCTCACTGCCGAATTTTTCTGCTATATAGAGAATGATTTTCCTGATCTGCGAATCGGCCACGTCCGTCCGAATTACATGATATCCCAAAGCTAGCCCTCCCACAGCAGGTTCCTCAAAGAGTCAAATGTCTCACTGACAGGTGCGACTCTTCCATTCTTCACATCGTCTTCCGCTTCAGCAAGAATCTCCAAAAGCTCAATCCGGGCTTTCATCCTCTTATATTCCTCATAAGCCATTGAAACGGTATCTCCCCGTCCGTTCACCGTAATGATTACTATCTCATTGTCTTCCCTGCACTGTTTTGATATTTCATTGTAGTGGTTCCTCAAGTCTGCCGATGGCCTGATTGTTTCCTGCAATGCCAGCATACATATACCTCCGTTCGTTTCTGTAGACATATTATATCATTATATGTCTATCTCTTCAAGGTCTATTATTTTCCATTTGGATATCTGTCCACTCAGTTATGAATCAACTTGTTGTCCGGGCCCTCCGCCCAACCGCCGCGTCCAGTCTCCGCCGGATTTCCCGCATGGCTTTCCCTTCCACCTTGCAGACTTTCCTGTCATAGGTGAACAGGCCGTTGACTTCGTCCTCCACATCGGAAAGCTGGGTGTAGATGCAGCCGCACAGTCCCTTGGAAATCGCCGGAAGGATGGTCTCCTCGTACAGTCTCCGGATCCGCTCCGTCAGCTCCTGCCCGTCCGCGCATTCGCCGTAGCCGAAGCTGGCGTATTTCGCGTAAAAATGTTCCGGCACCCGGTAGGAATAGCCGCCGCATTCCGACACCAGTACGGGCTTGACAGGGTTTTCGGGAACTGACAGGCGCTTGAAATAGATATGCTGGCTGTCGAAATCGCTCTCCTTCCCCGGGAACCACCCCGATGTGGCATCGTAGAGCCTGGTGCCGTCCAGGCCTTTCGCCTCCCGGTACATGGCATCGCTGTCGAACTGCCCCCAGCCCTCGTTGAAGATGGTATCGGCGATGACGCTGGGA
>CAOOJO010000327.1 GCA_948496895.1 uncultured Acetatifactor sp.
CTGTTTTATGATGTCGAAAAGCTTATCCTGGCATCCGGTTAAATAGAAATGAATATGACAATGGTACATATTCGTTCCTCCTTGTCCTTGTTCCTTTTTCGGTCTATGCTTATGGGTAATCAGGCCGTTCCGTATGCGGCCTGCCGTCATCTATATATCGCTGAGACAATCTCCGCCGTCATCTTCGGCTTGTTCATGGCGTAGATATGGATGTCGTTCACGCCGTTCTCCTGAAGGTCGCGGATTTGGCGGATGGCGTAATCGATGCCGGCCTTGCGCATATCCTCCTTCTTATCACCGTAGGTGGCTATCAGGTTGGACAGCGCTCTGGGGATGCTGGAGCCGGAGAGGGTGATGGTGGTGCCTATCTGCCCCGCCGAGGTGATGGGCATGATGCCCGCGCAGATGGGGACCGTGATGCCTTTCTTCCCCGCCTTCTCCAGGAAGGAGTAGTAGTAGTCATTGTCGAAGAAAAGCTGGCTGATGAAGAACTCCGCCCCCGCATCCTGCTTCCGCTTCATGTGGTTTAAGTCGGACTCCATGCTGAAGCTCTCGAAATGCTTCTCCGGATAGCAGGCTCCGGCTATGTGGAGATCCGTATTCTCCTTCAGGAACCGCATCATGTCGTCGGCATGGGCGAAATCCCGGGCGGCGAACTGCTCGTCGCTCATGTCCCTGGGGCGGTCTCCCCGCAGGGCGAGACAGTGGCTGATGTTCTGTTCCTTCAGCCTGGCCGCCACCTCCAGCAGGCTCTCCTTCCTGCTGCCCACGCAGGTCATATGGGCCACCGCGTCTATCCCTAAGGTATTCTGGATATAGGAGGCGATTTCGATGGTCTTGCCCGCGCGGCTCCCTCCCGCGCCGTAGGTGACGCTGATGAAATCAGGGGACAGCTTCCCCAGCGCGTCCATCACCTGGAAGGCGGACACGAAATCCCCGTCCTTCTTCGGCGGGAATACTTCAAATGAAAGTGTGTGCTTGTGCTCGAACATATTCTGTAGCATGTATGGTCACCTTATTTTCCTTTGTTCGTCAGTTTGGTCTTGATTTTAGACCATAAATATCGTAACATAAAAAGGAATTCATTTCAAGGCATTTCAAGGGAAAGGTGCGTGGAAGCAATGGAGAGACAGGGATTTCAGGGAACCGGGGAATATGTGGCCAGCGAGGAGCTGATGGCCAGCGTGAATATCGCGATTGCGTTAAAGAAGCCTCTTCTGATCAAGGGGGAGCCGGGCACGGGCAAGACCATGCTGGCGGAGGCCGTGGCAAAGGCGCTGGGGAAGCGGCTGATCATCTGGAACATCAAGTCCACCACCAAGGCCCAGGAGGGGCTGTATGTGTACGACACCATCCAGCGGCTCTATGACGGGCAGTTCGGCGAGGAGGGCGTGGACAACATCGCCCATTACATCAAGCTGGGCAAGCTGGGGGAGGCCTTCGACAGCGAGGAGCAGGTGGTGCTGCTCATCGATGAGATCGACAAGGCGGATCTGGAGTTCCCCAACGACCTGCTGTGGGAGCTGGACCAGATGGAGTTCTATATCAATGAGACCAAGCGCACGGTGAAGGCCAGGCAGCGGCCCATCGTGATCATCACCTCCAACGCGGAGAAGGAGCTGCCGGACGCGTTCCTGCGCCGCTGCATCTTCCATTACATCGACTTCCCGGACAGGGAGCTGATGGAGGAAATCGTGCGGGTGCACTATCCCGATGTGGAGGAGAACCTGCTGAAGAACGCCATGGAGGTGTTCTATAATATCCGCGCCATCCGGGACATCCGGAAGAAGCCCAGCACCTCGGAGCTGATCGACTGGATCAACGCACTGCAGATCGGCGGCATTCCGGCGGACACCATCCGCAAGGCCCTGCCATTCGTGGGGGTGGTGGTGAAGAAGGACGAGGATCTCCAGCTGGTGAGAAGCGAACCGAATCTGTAAAGGAGCATATATGGGGCAGATTGCCAATCAGATGTTTATCGAGTGGTGCTATAAGATGGCGCAGAAGATAGGGACGAAAAGCGCTTCGAAGAAAAGGAATCCAAAGGAAGGCGCCGGACAGGATAAAGGCCGGGCATCCGAAAGGACAGAGGCCGGGGAAGGAAGGGGAAATCGGGGTTAAGATATGTTCATAAAATTTTTTGAAGCCTTGCGGGAAAAGGGCCTGCGGGTAACTTTGGGAGAATGGCTCACTTTCCAGGAGGCGCTGGACAAGGGGCTCTGTGGCAGCTCCCTGACCCAGTTCTATTATACGGCCCGGATGATTCTGGTGAAGAGCGAGACGGATTTCGACAAGTTCGATATGGCCTTTGAGGAGTGCTTCAAGGCGGCCCAGCGGGAGACCGAGGTGGGCAAGGAGATGCTCCGCTGGCTGGACAAGTCCGACATGCTGGAGCTGGCCCATGAGGAGGCCAGGGACCATCTGAACAAAATAGAGGACCTCCAGATTGACAAGGAGGACGTGGAGGAGAAGTTCCGCCAGCGCCTGAAGGATCAGGACAGCGAGCACAACGGCGGCAGCTACTGGATCGGCACCATGGGCAAGACCTCCTTCGGCAATACCGGCGGCAACGTGGGCGGCGTGCGGGTAGGGGGCAAGACCGGCTACCAGTCCGCCTTCGCGGTGGTGGGAGCCAGGAAGTACCGGGACTTCAGGGACGACCGCGTCCTGGACAACAGGCAGTTCCAGATGGCGTTCCGGAAATTGCGACAGTTCTCAAGTCGCCTGGACATCCCGGAGACGGAGCTGGATATAGGCGGTACGGTGGACAAGACCTGCAACAATGGCGGCTGCCTGCAGATCGTCATGCAGAAGCCCCGGAAGAACGCGGTGAAGCTCCTGCTCCTGATGGATTCCGGTGGTACTATGATTCCCTTCAGCAGCCTCCTGAACGACCTTTTTCAGGCCATCCACAAGTCCAATCATTACAAGGACGTGAAGACCTATTACTTCCACAACTGCATCTACAGCAAGATGTACAAGACCCCGGAGTGCGAGAACGGGGACTGGGTGGACACGGAGTGGATGTTCAGGAACGTGGACAGCGACTACAAGGTGATAATCGTAGGGGACGCGGCCATGGCCCCGGAGGAGCTGTACTCCGACACTGGCAATTACAGGGGGCCGAACGGCGGGCTGTCCGGCTATGAGTGGCTGCAGCTTTTAAAGAAGAAGTACAAGAAAATCGTATGGCTGAACCCCAAGATGGCCCCGGGCCGCGCCCCCTGGCGAGAGGCGGAGACTGCGGTGAAGGAGCTGTTCCCTATGTACAAGCTGACAGTGGACGGACTGAACCAGGCCATGGTGAAGCTGATGGCGAATAGATAGGGGACAAAATAATGGGAAATATTTTCACAAAAATCAGAATGCCGGGTTTATGGAAAAAGAAACCTTTGTGTTTGCTTTTGCTTTTTTGGATTGTGCTTTTCGTTTTTTGTATCATTCAGATTGTAACGCCGTGTAAGCAATATCACTATGACGGAAGCGAAACATTCGACGGAACCAGTTACGAAGAGAAAACGGTTTATGAGGGCATTTCCCTGCCACCAGGGGTATACCGGATTGAATTGGCATATAAGATTGACGCTGATTTGCAGGGAATATGTAATGTAGCTGACGGTACGATCTTTTCCGGGGGGATACTGTCTAATGGAGAGCCGTTGTACAGAGGGCTTTCGAAAACCGGCTATCAAATCTGGCTTCTGGAAAAGACAGATGGACTACAGGTACAGGTGTCCTGTGGCGGCGCGAATTTGACTACAGGGGAACTGGAAATCGTTGAGACGAACCTGCTGTGGACGATATTATTGACGCTACTTGTGTTTGTGGGAGCGATTCTGTTCATGGCATATTATATTGGTGAATATAATCGTGTCCATCCGATTCCGATTGAAAAGAAGCAGAGCTTTTTTCTTGTCATGCTGATTGGGCTGATTGCTTCTGTTCCTTATCTGTGTGGATATAATATCTGGGGAGCAGATTTGGGCTATCACCTGCAACGGATAGAAGGTTTGAAGGATGGACTGCTAAGCGGACAGTTTCCTGTAAGATTGGAACCGGAATGGCTGTGCGGACATGGATACGCGGATGCGATTTTCTACTGCGGTA
>CAOOJO010000328.1 GCA_948496895.1 uncultured Acetatifactor sp.
ATTGGCGAAAACGGGGCGGGTAAGACGACGCGGATCAAGCTGCTGCTGGGACTGTTCAGCCCCGACAGGGGCGAAATCCTGGTGGGCGGCAGGAACCTGAACGAGTATCCGCAGGAGGTGCGCACGAAGATGTTCGCCCCGGTCTTCCAGGACTTCTCCAGGTACAGCATCACCATAGGGGAAAACATCGGCGTGGGCGACGTGGAGCATATGAAGGACCAGGGCAAGATCCGGGCCGCGGCGGAGAAGGGAAAGGTGGACGTCTTTGCCGGGAAGCTGGAGGGAGGATACGACACGCTCCTGGGCCGGGATTTTGAGGGAGGAACCGACATCTCCGGAGGACAGTGGCAGAGGATAGCCATATCCCGCGCGTTTATGGGCGACAGGCCGATACTCCTGCTGGATGAGCCCACCTCTCAGCTAGATCCTATGGCCGAAGCGGATCTGTACCATGAGTTCTCCGGGATGGTGGAGGACAAGACGGCCCTGTTCATCACCCACAGGCTGGCCTCCACCATGATTACGGACAAGATTTTCGTCATTCAGGACGGGCGGATCGCGGAGGAGGGCACCCATGAGGCCCTGATGGAGTCGGACGGCATCTACGCCCGGATGTTCCAGTCCCAGAAGCAGTGGTACAGGCATGACGGAGAGGAGGGGGAGAAGCATGGCGGAGAAGAATAAGGAGCGGGAGGCCCGGCCGGTCTATGAAATCAAACATGAGGACGATACAGCTGTCTTCGAAAAGGACATCCTGAGAGAAAATCCCCGGAAGCTGTCCTATCTTGCCAGGCTCTTTGTCTATGTGTTCTCCTCGGCGAAGGTGATGTGCGGCATCTTTTTAGGGCTGGCGGTGTTCCTGAGCATCCTGCAGCCTGTCATCGCTTTCCTGTGGGGAAGATATCTGGACGAGGCGAATCTGTATTCCGAAAGCATGGATCCCCAGGCCTCCTGGCTGATTTCCCTGGTGGGCCTGGCGGTATTGTACTGGATATTGAAATTCCTGGGAGATATGGCCAACCGGTATCTCTATGGCTGGGAGGACATCGAGCGGCTCAGCAAGGTGCAGGACCACAGGCTGCAGGAAAAGTTCCAGTCCAGACTGTTCGAGAAGATATCCAGGCTCTATCCGGACTATATGGAGGTGCCGAGGATAAACGACATGATCGACCGCTGCTTTGAGTCCATGGGCAGCGAATGGAGCTCTCTGCAGCGGGGCGTGATCATCGAGGGCTATGTCATCATCGCCAAGGCGGTGTCCGTGGCCATGGTGGCGGTTTCCCTGTACCTGTTCCACCCGCTTTTATGCCTGTTGGTGCTGATCGCGCCCATTCCCACTCTGTACACCACCTATGTGGGCAATAAGCTGACCTTTAAATTCTCCCGGGACAATGGGAAGATTCTGCGGGAGGCGGGATATTACCAGGATATCATGCTGGGAACCTCCGCGAAGGAAGTGAAGGCCTTCAACCTGTTCGATTTTTTCTTCGCCAAATGGAAAGCCCTGGCGGACGAGTATGTGGTGAAGGAGAAGCGCAACCAGCGGAATGTGTTCTTTCTCGGCCTGGCCAGCGGCCTGGTGGCCGATTTGGCCGTCGCCGCGGCGAATATCTTCGCCATCCTGCTGATGGCCCGGGGGAAGCTCTCCGTGGGCGCCCTGGGGGCGGTGCTGGCGCTGATCTCCACCCTCATGGGGAGCACCTCCCAGCTCTTCGGCTCCATTGCCTCTTTCCTTTCCAAGAAAAATGAGGCGTCCCAGTTTTTCGAGCTGATCGACCTGCAGGAGCAGGAGATGGGCGGGGAGGGAAAGGAGCCTGTAGAGATAGAGCGCCTGGAGGCCAGGGGCGTGTCGTACCGCTATCCCCTGACGGACGCCTATCGGATCAGGGACGTCAGCTTCGCCATCCGCAAGGGGGAGAAGGTGGCCTTCGTGGGGGAGAACGGCGCGGGGAAGACCACCTTCGTCAAGCTCCTGACGGGGATGCTGGAGCCCTCGGCGGGGGAGCTTCTGGTCAACGGCAGGAATGTGAAGAACATGGACGCTTCGGAGCGGTACGCATCCATGGCCTGCGTCTTCCAGGAGCCGGCCCGGTTCCACACCTTTACCGTGGGGGACAATGTGTTCCTGGGGGACGTGGACAGGGAGCGCAGGGAAGAGGAGATAGACAGGGCCCTGGATTTTGCGGGGCTTGGGGATGTGGACAAGGACGCCGACCTGGGAAAGGACGTGGGAGGCACGGACCTCTCCGGCGGCCAGTGGCAGAAGCTTGCCATCGCCAGGGCCTATTACCGGGACAGGAATTTCATCGTGCTGGACGAGCCCACCAGCAACCTGGACCCTCTGGCCGAGGCCGAGGTGTTCCGGAAATATATGGTCATGACCGAAGGGCGGACGGTGATCATGGTCACCCATAGAATCAGCATCGCGTCGCTTGCCGACAGAATCGTAGTATTCAGCGGTGGCCAGATCGTGGAGGACGGCTCCCACGAGGAGCTGCTTGCGAGGAGCGGGGAGTATGCCAGGCTTTACGCGGCGCAGGCGCAGTTCTATGACAGGTAAGCAAAGGGCAGGGGCGGCCACATAAAATTTCTTGGTTGACAGCCCACCGGAAATGTGCTATTTTATATCTAGCATCGATATGTCGATATGCGACATGTTGATGCTAGATATATTTTTGAAATCTTGCACCAGGAGGGATATCGTTGAATGAGGCTTTACGGAAAAAGTACATACCCATGACAGAGACCACCTACTACACCCTGCTGGCAGTGACCACGCCCAGGCACGGCTATGCCATCATGCAGTTCGTAGGGCGGCTGACCCAGGAGCGGCTGGTGCTGGGCACGGGCACTCTCTATACCATGGTGGGGCGGCTGACGGCGGACGGCATTATCGAGGTGCGACAGGAGGAGGGCAAGAAGGCCTATCAGCTGACGCCGACGGGCCTGGAGCTGCTGGGGGAGGAGACGAAACGCCTGGGCCAGCAGCTGGCCGACGGGCTGAAAATCCTGTCAGGGGGGGCAGGAACGGTGGATTGAGGAGGCTGCTGCGGCAAAACGCCGCGCGGCATGGGCCCGGAGGGCACGGTGGGCCTGGAGAGCGGGCTGTGCCTGAATGGCACGGTGGGCCTGGAGAGCGGGCTGTGCCTGAATGGCGCGGCCTGTCGGGAGGCATACTGTGTCTGGAAGGAGGACTGTGCCTGAATGGCGCGATGCGCTTGGGAGCCGCACTGCGCCGGACAGGAGGGACGGCCGGATAAAAAAGCGCGTCCGGCCGGTTGTGTATGAGCGCGCGCCGCAGCGCGCAGATTGGCAGAAAGATGAAATTGGAAGTAAAAGGCATCCACAAGAGCTTTGGGGACAGGGAAGTGCTCCATGGCATCGATTTTCATGTGGAGAGCGGTAAGGCACTTGGACTATTGGGCAGGAACGGCGCGGGCAAGACCACCACGATCCGCATCCTGATGGACGTGTTCCACGCCAACAGCGGGGAGATCCTGCTGGACGGCAGAAAGTTCGTGCCCGCCAGGCACCGAATCGGCTACCTGCCGGAGGAGCGGGGACTGTACCCGAAGAGGACGGTCATAGACCAGATGATATACCTGGCCTGCCTGCGGGGCATGAACCCCAGGGAGGCCAAAGACAGCGCGAAGAAATGGCTGGCCAGGCTGGAGGTCTCCGAGTACGAGACCAGGAAGCTGGAGATCCTGTCCAAGGGCAACCAGCAGAAGGTGCAGCTGGCGGTCACTTTGGTCAGCAATCCGGAAATCGTCATCCTGGACGAGCCCTTCAGCGGCCTGGATCCGGTGAACTCCCAGATTCTGAAGGACGTGGTGAACGAACTCATTGCCGACGACCGGATTGTGATATTCTCCAGCCACCAGATGAGCTATGTGGAGGAATTCTGTGACGAGATCGCCATCATCAACCAGGGCGAAGTGGTGCTGGCCGGGAGCCTGCGGGACATCAAGCGGGAATACGGCAGGAACCGCCTGATGCTGGCGGCGGAGAACCTCTCCATGGAGGAACTGGCCCGGAAGGTGGAGCGGGAGTGGGCAGACCTGGTAAGCGTCTCCGGCAGGAAGAAGGAATTC
>CAOOJO010000329.1 GCA_948496895.1 uncultured Acetatifactor sp.
CCAGCTCCCAGGCGCACATCGGGCAGTTCTCCGACTACCGCTGCGACTGCCTGAAAGCGGAGTGCCGGAGGGTTCTTGAGAACAACCATGTACAGATTGCCTGCTAAGGTGCAGGGGCCATTACAGCACACACAGAAAGGAACCGGGGTGAAGACATGAAGAGGATGAGCAGACAGGAAAAAGAACTGGCGGAGCGCCACCTCTACCTTGTAAGGGACACCGTGCTGGGCACCATGTCCCTGAACGAGTCCATACAGGGCTTCGGGTACGACGACCTCTACCAGACCGGCTGCGAGGCGCTCTGCCACGCGGCCCAGAAGTACCGGGCGGAGGGCGGGGCGTCCTTCCCCACCTTCGCATCCGTGGTCATAAGGAACCGCCTCCTCTCCCACTGCAGGAAGGTGGCAAGGGTGCAGAGGCCCCTGGAGTACATGGACGCGCCCCAGCCCTCCGGCTCCGGGCGGGCCTATGCGGACGCCATCCCGGACGACGGCTTCCACGGCATCTCCGACGCGGACACCTTCCTCCTGCTCTCCCAGGCGCAGGAACGCTGCTCCGGCACCACGAGGAAGGGCATCGAGGCGCTGGCGATGAAATGCCGGGGGCATACCGGCGTGGAGATCGCCGCCCGGTACGGCGTCCGCCCGAACCATGTGGCGGCATGGATCTCCAGGGCCACGAAGATGCTGCGGGAGGAGAGGCTCACCGCATGACGGAAAGATGGCATCCTATAAGGGTGCAGAAAATAAGGAGGGTTACGATATGATGAGACTTTACACTGCCATCGGGAACTACCGTTTGGATGAAAAGGGGCTCCCCCTTGTGACTGCAGGCGGACGGGACTGCGCACTGGACCCCCATGAGCTGCTCCTCTGGTCCAGCCTGGCGTTCCGGATACTGACCTACCAGGAGCTGCGGGCAGAGTTCTATGAAAAGGAGCGGGATCTGCACATCCTCGGGGAGCTGGACTTCGACCATTACCTGGACCGCCTCACCATGCGCAGGCTGGTGGCCTCCGGCAGGGACTGCACCGGCGTGGACGCCCTGTATGACCTCTTAGGGCACCTGTACGTCCAGCCCGCACCGAACGGCATCGCCGTAAGGGCCGCCTCCTTCCTGAAGCTCGTCCTGGGCCGCAGGCTCCCCTTCCGCAAGGCCCTTGCCGTGTTCCACACCGAGAGGCTGGAGCCCATGGAGAGGCAGGTCCTGGCACTGCTGCGCCATGAGATGCTGTCCACCGCGGAGCTGATCCAGTGCACGGAGAAGGGGAAGTCCCGCATCAGGGACAGCAGCGACCTGATGGACACCCTGTACCGGGAGGACGGAAGCGACTGCGAGGGCATCGTCACGGACTGCCGCACCTCCGAGGCCAGGTTCCCCGTAATCGCCGCCGTCGCCAACCTGTACCTGAAGCAGCAGGTCACTTTCCAGATCCTGTAAGGAGGACATCCATGGAACACATACCCAAACCACTGCTACGGCGGCTGGCCCTGACTCTCCTTGTCGGGGCCGGCTGTCTTTTTACCGGATCCGTCTTCTTCCTCCATGAGAGGGACGCTTCCTTCCTCATCCTGAGCATCCTGCTCTCTGCCGGCTCCGCTGCGAAAGCCACGATGCTCGCCCTCCAGATCAAAAGAAGGTCCTACTCCGTGCTGGAGGGCACCTGTACGGACGTCCGGCTGAAGCCTTTCAGGAACAGCTATGATATCGTCCTTACCGACCAGGATGGCTGCGAACACCTGCTCCGGATTGGGAAAGACCATAAGCTCCATCCTGGCAGTTCCTACCGATTCTATTTCAGGGCTCCAGACACCATTCCGTCCGGACAGAACCCGTTCTTAACCAAAGCGGCGCTGGCAGATAATCTGCTGGGTGTGGAGGAAATATCATAAAATATTTTTCTGTTCGCATAGATAAATGCGCCGCTATATGGTAAAATAAAAGAGAAAAGAGGTGCTTATATGATTAATGTCTTAATAGACGAATTCACTCCCTGCCTAAAAGATGCACGGACAGGGGAACTTGTGCAGACGGAAGTAATCCGCATAAAGAGAAAATCATTTCTGAGAAAATACAATAAAAAGAATGGTTGGTACACAAACTGGGAATCCCTCGCAGATGAAAACGAAATCTATGCCCTGGTAGTAGAGGGTTCCGTAGATATTCAGGGGTTAGTTGCCGTGACCCGCAATGATGACATACAGGCACTATACATCAGCTGGATGTGTGCCAGTCCTGACAATAATAAACAGCTTACTGATGATGTAAGATACCTTGGTGTCGGAGGCCATCTGTTTGCAATAGCCGCACAAAAATCCGTAAGTTTTGGATATGACGGCTATATGTACGGCTTCGCAGCCGATAAGAAATTACTGGAACACTATGTCAGGACATTTCATGGAGAGGTAATTGCCATCCTGCATCCATACCAGTTTGCAATCGGTGAGCAGGCTGCAAGAGAGATTATGGAGGTGTATGATTATGAATGGACAGATGAAGAGATATAAGGAGAGCCTCGCAAAAATGCCTGAGCCAATCCTGTTGAGCCAATGCCCCAAAATAAAGCTGGACCTGCGGGGGCTGATGGAGTACGCAAAGGAAAAAGGCGTCAGGGTGATAGAATTGACCGAAAAAGAGAAAGCAGCTTTCATAAGGGAATAAAGTCAATATATTGTGTCCAAACATTTGACATATGCCATATATTGTGCTAAGATATTCCTGTAATTGATTTTTGTGCTTCCCATCGGGATATGCCATGCGCATACACGCACACGCTGTTTATGATTGAAATGAGTGTCAGAAAAACCATGCCGACAAGTGGCAGTTTTTTGGCACTTTTTTTAATGCCACCAAAAATCTTCATCAAGAAAGGAGAACGCACCATGTTTACACCAATCACACTCACAGGCCGGATCACAGCAGACCTGGAGCTCCAGACAAGCCAGAACAGGACGGAATACGTCCAGTTCAATGTGGCGGTCAACAAGGGCTACGGGGAGCAGGAGCACGCCAACTTCTACCAGTGCGTCCTGTTCGGGAAAGCGGCGGAGAGAATCGTTAATGCCGGTGCCAAAAAGGGCAGCCTGCTCTTCATCACGGGCGACCTTGACATTGTAGAGTTCACCCGCAAGTCGGACGGAACGAAAGGCCTGATCCCGAAGATCACCGTGTACGAATGGAGCTATGTCCCCGGCGGGAAACGCGCGGAAAACAGCAACACCAATGCAGACAGCGGCGCACCCGCAGGCACAGACAACGGCTTCATGAACGTGGAGGACTGCGGAGAGAATGGACTGCCGTTCAACTGATGCCTCTGGCACGGCTGGCGGCACAGGAGGAATTGCACCAGGGAAACGGATCCCGGTGTAGTTCCTCCTTTTTTTATTTCAAGCTTTTAAAGCAGAAAGGACTGTGAAGACCAAATGAGAAAGAATGTATTCACCCGCAGCATCAAAATCCTGATCATCACCCTGCTCCTCCTGGCCGCCTTTTTCCAGAAGGAGCACTCCCAGAAGCTGATGGCGCTTGCCATTATCCTCTGGATTATTGTGACCGTCGGGATGTTCCTTCTCCAGAAGACAGGAAAACCGGCAAGGAAACGCAGCACCCGCCCTACCCGTCCTATCCGCATAAGGCGGACAGCCAGGACAAGGGCGCCTGCAGAAAGAACGGCATGGGAGGAACCGGAAACCGAACCGTCCTCCCCTGCAAAGCCTGCCCCTGACAGCAGAGAGACAGAGGCCATGCTGCTCCATATCTCACTGCGGATCACGGAGAAGCTCAAGTCCGCCTACCCCCAGTCCGTCTGGCAGTGGAAGGAAACGCCCTCCCTGCAGGACATCCTGGCAGGCGGGACCGTGCGCATCCTGGTGGAGGACATGGACGCCTACACCCATGCGGACATCTCCTTCGACCGCTTCGGGCGCATCCATGTGGAGCCCATGACAATCGGCAGCTTCGCGGAACCCTCCAGAGGCAATGCCGGAGCAGGCCAAAAACCAGGCGGCGCTGATGCCGCAGAAGAAACGCCAGCGGAGCCTCCCGTGGTGGACGTAAGGGTATGGTATGAGCTGGTAGGCCAGAAGG
>CAOOJO010000330.1 GCA_948496895.1 uncultured Acetatifactor sp.
CAACGTGATTCTGGGGCAGGACGGCGGGCTGAAGCTGATCGACCTGGGGTGCGTATGCCCCTTAGGAACGGGAGCGGCCTCCCGGGCCGGTTCCCCGGGCTTCGCCGCTCCGGAGCAGCTACGGGGCGGGGGCGTTCTGTCCGCGTCCTGCGACGTGTACGGGCTGGGGAAGACAATGGAGGCCATGCTGGGGGAGGGCTGGGGCAGGAGAGGCATACATCGGCCGGACAGCCAGGAGCGGAGGTGCGGCATGCGTCAGGGCAGAAGGCCCTGGGCGGGAAAATGCGGAACAGGCGCGCGCCGCCCCGGGCCAGGGCCTGGGAAGGCACGGGAGCAGTGGCCGGACAGAGCGCTGCGTATCATTGCGGAAAAGAACCGGGACAGGGGGCTGCGGCGCATCCTGGCGGCCTGTACAGAGGAGGCTCCGGAGAAGCGCATTGCTGATATGGGAAAGCTTATGGAAGCGTTGGCTCGAGTCGACAAAACTGTACCATACAGTTAGAACGAAGGATATACAACTAAGCATAAAACGGAAAATAAAAATAGTTGACAAATTAGAAAAATAGTGCTATTCTTACTGTATGGTACAGTTAAGAAAGTGGGTGGTACAGATGAACGTAGCCAATAATAAGGTTCAGATGCTGCATGATTTATTGAAGAAGGAAATCGAAGCCGGTACCTATAAGCAGGGCGAGAAGCTGCCCTCCGTGCGGGACATGGCGGTCTCCTATAACCTGAATAAGAGCACGGCGGTAGCCGCCCTGGCCACGCTGGCCAACGAGGGGCTGGTGAGGACAGAGGCCGGGAGAGGGGCGTTCGTCCTGGGGAAGAGGGAGCCGAAGCAGATAGCCATGCTGTACTATGTGGACGCCGCTCCCTTCAGGGTGGAGACCGAGCTGCTGCGGCATCTGCACAAATCCATGGGGGAGGACTATTTTCTGTCGCTGCATGATACCACACAGAACTATCCGGTATTCCGGGATAAGATAGTCTCGCTGGTGCGCAGCGGCGTGAAAGGAATCATCGCGATTCCGCCGAAGGGATATATACCTACCCAGGAGGATGTGGATGTATTGAATGATACCATCTCGGATCGGGTGCCTCTGGTCTTCGTGATTCGGAATATTGAGGGGGTCAATGCGGATTATTATTCCATGAACCTGGATACGGGGATTCAGAAAGCGGTGGCCCATCTGGCCACCTCGGGCAAAAGGCACATCGCCCTGATTGAGCATGACAGCAGGAAGTTCATCGAGGAGGAGCTGGCCGGAATGGAGACTGCCTGCAGGAATCTGGGCATACTGATAAATCCCCGATATATCCTGCAGTATGACTACAACGATCTGGAGGTGCTGAAGCAGAAGCTCCGGCAGATTCTGGAGGAAATCGACGCAATCATCGCGCCGGACAACCTGCTCTGCTCCCTGCAGGAGCTGCTGCGCAACAGTGGGAAGGCCATACCGGAGGAGCTGTCCGTGGTAGGAATCAACGATGTGGTATCGCCGTTCTTCTATCCGCCGCTGACCTCTATCCACTTTCCGGTGGAGGCCATCGGGTTCAGTGCCATGAATACGATGATGATGCGGATTGAGAAGAGCATGCCGCCGGAGAAAATCCGCCGGAATTTCGTGCCGGAGCTGATCATCCGGGAGACCTGAAACGGCATGCGGCATGCTCGATCGAGCCGTCGCCAGAGCGAAAAGGAAGGAGATTGTATGAGGCTTATGGAAAAGAAGAGGGCCGGAAAATCCAGGCTGCCGGCTCTGCTTTGGAAGAATCGCTATTATTATCTGCTGTTGCTGCCGGCGCTTCTGTTCTTTGTGCTGTTCTGTTATGTGCCCATGGCGGGCGTGGTGCTGGCGTTCAAGGACTTCTCCTACGCGAAGGGCATCTTTGGAAGCGACTGGGCGGGGCTGAAGCATTTCGAGCGGCTTTTTTCCAGCAATTCCTTTTATGAGATTCTGCGCAATACGATAGTGATCAGTCTGTACAGGCTTGTGTTCTCTTTTCCCATGCCGGTGATATTCGCCCTGCTCCTCAACGAAATCAGGGCTATGAAATTCAAGCGCTGCGTACAGACCATTTCCTACCTGCCCCATTTCATCTCATGGGTGGTGATGGGAGGCATCATCGCGGAGCTGCTGTCGCCCTCCCGGGGCGTGGTGAACTACCTGCTGGGGCTCTTCGGCAGGGATCCAATCTACTTCCTGGCGGAGCCGGCATATTTTCGGGGCGTCCTGGTGGTGACGGATATCTGGAAATCAGTGGGCTGGGGAAGCATCATCTATCTGTCCGCCATCGCGGGAGTGGATATGGAGCAGTATGAATCGGCGGCCATCGACGGGGCCACCAGATGGGACATGGCAGTGCGGATTACCCTGCCCTCCATCCTGCCTACCATAGTGACCATGTTCATCCTCCAGATCGGGAGCATACTGAGCGCGGGCTTCGACCAGATTTTCAATCTCTACAATCCCACCGTCTACAAGGTGGCGGACATCATAGACACCTATGTGTATCGGGTGGGCATCAATGAGATGAAATATGATTATACTACGGCTGTGGGGCTGTTCAAGAACGTGGTGGGCTTCGGGCTGGTCATCATTACGAATTTCATTGTACGTCACATCGGGGAAGGAGAGCATGGCATATGGTAAAAAAGCGTCGTCGGTTTTCTTTGTTTGACATTCTGAATACGGTATTTATGGTGGCGCTGGCCTTCGTTTTCCTATATCCCTTCTGGCAGACGCTGGTGATTTCCTTTTCCACCCCGGAATATGCCTCCAGCCTGGGGGTGAAGCTCTTTCCGCCCAGCGTGACGCTGGATTCCTACAAATCCGTCTTCAAGACGGGGAGCATCTGGGTGGGATATGCCAATACTCTGCTGCGCACCGTCACAGGAACCGTGCTGACGGTACTGGTCACCTATTGCGCGGGGTACGCCATTTCCAGAAAGAACCTTCCTTTCAAGCGCGCTATCACTTTTTTCATTACGGTGACCATGTTCTTCTCGGGGGGACTGATCCCCACCTTTTTGACGATCAAATCCTATGGGCTGGTGGGGAGCCGCCTGGCGCTGATCCTGCCCATGATGACCTCGGCGTGGAACATCATCATCACCAGGAACTACATCGCGGGCCTGCCGGACGAGCTGGAGGAGGCGGCGCTGGTGGACGGCGCCCATCCCCTGAAGATCGTGTTCCAGGTGATGTTCCCGCTGTCCATGCCGATCGTGGCCGTCCTGGCTCTCTGGACGGCGGTGGGGCACTGGAACGCGTGGTTCGACGCGATGATCTACTGCAGCGGGGAATCCAAAATCGTGCTGCAGCTGGTGCTGCGCAGGCTCCTGATCGACAGCCAGGCGGAGACCAGCATCCTGCAGTCCACCGTGGCCGCGACCACGCCGGAGAGCATCAAGGATGCCACGATTATCGTCGCGATTCTGCCGATTGTCTGCGTCTATCCGTTTCTGCAGAAACATTTTACAAAGGGGGTGACATTGGGCGCGGTGAAGGGGTGACGGAAGGGCAGACGTCCGGCATCGCAGGCCGGGAAAGGAGGGGAAAGAGAAGAAGAGGGAAAAGAGAAAAGTGCCGGTCTATCTGGCAGGATAGAGGCCGGCACCTGTAAAAAACAGCACACACATTGTAACACAGGAAAAAGCATTTTTAAAGCATTTTTTGAGGAAAGGGAAAATATGAAGAAGAATATACGAAATACCGCTTTGATGTTGTTATGTCTGGCACTTCTGGCAGGGTGTGGAGACTCCGGCAGTACGCCCAATGCTTCCGGCAGCGCCCCCGATGCTTCTGAGGGTGAGTCCGCCCGGCAGTCCGGCGGGGAAGAGGCCGCCAAATCGGAGGAGGCTCCGTCACAGGAGCAGGGAGAGCCGCTGCATATATCGATTATCGCGTATCCTCAGAGCGGCTATACGCCCGTAGACGGCACTGAGACCCAGAAATATCTGGAGGAGCGCTTCAACGTGGAATTCGAAGTGATTCCGGTAGAGACCATGCTGGAGGGCTGGTTGCATGCCATGACCACATCCGCCGTACCGCCCTGGGCA
>CAOOJO010000331.1 GCA_948496895.1 uncultured Acetatifactor sp.
CAAAGATTCAAGTTGTAGATGGTAGGCAAAGAATCTCTACTTTTATTGGTTTTACGCCGGAGGAATACTTCGCCCGGGGTTTCCGGAGAGAAAGAGAGGGAAATGAATGATTGATTTATTGGACAAAAATTACTGCCCTACAGTAGAGGAAATGGGGACTGTTATCCGGAATCCCCTGTTTGAGCAGTTCTGTGCCCAGGTGAAAGCGAAGCATCAGTGCAGCGAGAAAATGGAGTACAGCGCCTGTAGCTGGGAGAGGGGCTGGAACCTGAAATTTAAGAAGGCGGGCAGGACCCTGTGCACCATCTACCCCCGGGAGGGATATTTCACGGTGATGGTGGTCATAGGGACAAGGGAAAAGGATGCCGCAGAGGCAATCCTGCCGGACTGCACAAAAGAACTGCAAAGGATCTATGAGCAGACGAAAGAGGGCAACGGGCTGAAATGGATGACAATCGACCTGGAGGACAGGGGAGGGCTGTACGAGGATGTGCTCCGGCTGATTGAAATCCGCAGGGGGTGAGGCCCGAACCCCAAAGTGCAGCATGCCGGATCCCGCCGCTTCCTATGGCCGGAATCCGGCGCCACATGTCTGATTAAGTCTGTGAGGCCTTATGGCTGTAAAGCGTCTCTGTGAAAGCCTCGATGTGTTCACCGCAATCCTCCAAAAGCGCAAGGATATCCTGGATTCTGGTATCCTGTGCCGCCTCTTTTCGCTCGCAAGCAAGGAATTCCAATGACATCAAACAATCCTTGACATTTATCTTAGGCAATTGTAAAATAAGGATAAGATATTAGGCAAATGTAGAAAAAGGAGAACAGAACCTATGAAGCGACTGCCGGAATCGGAGCTGGAAATCATGATGATCATATGGAGGCATGGGGGGCCTGTAAACCGGATGGAGATAGAGGCCGAACTGGAGAAGAAAGTGGCGGCACCTACTGTGCTGTCCTTTCTCAACCGCCTGGAGGCCAAGGGCTTTGTCAGCGTGGAGAAGGTGGGCAAGGTGAACTGGTACAGGCCGCTGGTGGAGGAAGAGGCCTATCTGCAGCGGGAGAGCAAGAGCATCCTCCGGCTGTACCGCAATTCCCTGAAGAATTTCGTGACGGCCCTCTATGACGGGGACGCATTGACGCAGCAGGATATGGAGGAGCTGGCGGATTTCCTGGAGAAAAAGGGGCAGACGGTGCGGACGAAAGAAGCTGGGAAAGAAGACCCGGGGCGCGGCGGGGAGAGATGAGGGGGCCACGGGACAGGAGACCTGAGCCATCGGCTATGGAACAGGGAAAGGCTGACCTTATAAGCGAAGCGGCAGAAGTGCGGGAGCCGTTATGAGGACATAGGGAACCGGAAAGAAATAGGAGGACGCAAAAGACGGGAGGCATACATGAGGGCAAAATGGAGAAAAATCATCTGGGCGATTCTGGCAGTGCAGCTTCTGCTGCTGCATCTGCTGTTTCTGGAGAGGACGTACCGCATAGGGAATTATGTCAACAGGGCGGTGAGGCATTTCGGACTGCCTGAATTTCTGTATGCCAGGTGGAAACAGCTGGCGGTGCTTGTCTGGCTGGCTACGGCATGTGCCTTTCTGTTCATTCATTATCGAAATTACACGAAGTTTCGCAGATGGTGCATCGGACAGATTCATGTGGTGCAGGAGGAATCTGTCCGCGAGAGCTTCCGGGAGGCGGCTCTGGAGACGGGGCTGGGAGAGGGCAGGACGGGATTCCTCTACCGCGCGGAGGGCATCAGGGAACCCTTTGTCATGGGATTTCGCCGTCCTATCCTGTTGCTGCCGGAGCAGGAGTTTGGCCCGGGCGTGCTGAAGTTCATTTTCCTCCATGAATGCTGCCACATCCGGCAGAGGGACACCCTCTATAAGCTTTTCTGGCTGTTCATGCGCTCCCTCCTCTGGTTCCAGCCACTGATCTATCTGCTGGCGGCTCTGGGCAGCAGGGACGTGGAGGTGGCCTGCGACGAGGCTGTGGTAGAGGGCAGGGACATGGCGGCGAGAAAGGAGTATGGCAGCGCCCTGCTGGAATGCCTGCGGCAGGGCCGGGAAAGGGGCCGGAGGGATTCCGCCTACTTTTACCATGGAAAGCGCCTGCTGAAAGCCCGGATCAGCGCCATCATGAAGGAGGACCGGAAATGGGATGCCCTGGCCTATGTGGGCATTGCGGTGCTGCTGTTGGATTTGGGCCTGAATTTCTGCCGTCTGGGAGAAATCCTGTACCAGCGCTTTCAGGCGGGCAGGGAGGAGACTTTGACGTCCATCTATGAGGGGTACGAATTGCCGGATTGTTTTACACAGTCTGCCGTATCGGAGATGACAAGGCTGGAGCCGTTGGGGGAGGAGGCGTACCGTGAGGAGCCGTGGGCAGAGGATGGATATGCCAGGAAAGAATACGCCCGGCTTCCCTATGAGGCGGAAGGCCCCTGGCAGGTGAGGCTTGAGGACGTGAGCCATTATGATGAGGCCGTGGGGCTGTTGCTGCAGCGGTATCTGTCCTATTATATCGACTGGACATGGGCTTCGCAGTGCGATCCGGAGACCCATTCGGGATTCGTGCGGTTCGAGTATGTCCATAAGAGGCTGCTGGCAGGGGATAAGCGGGAATGTGTCTATGAAGTGGCTTTCCGGTATCCGTTTTTGACATGGGAGGCCGTGGAGGCCTTTCCGGAGGAACTGGCACAGAGGGCGCGGTGGGCGCGGATCGATTACGAGGACGGTGCCATCTACTATGCCTATTTCGACTGGACAGTGGAGATGCGCATGGTGAAAGACTATGTGTTCGAGCTGGAGGGAATCGCTGAGACGGGACAGGTCCTGGCGGCTTTCCGGGAGCAGTATGGCGGATCGGTGCTTGCGGACGTCCCGGCGCTGGATTTGGCGGACGAGTTGCCGGGGCCTGGCTGGGCAGGGCGGATTCCGGGCAACGGTATGCCCTCAGAGACCGGGCTGGGGAACGGAGATGCTTCGGGAGGCGGAAACCCGGACAAGGAACTGGCTGCGGAGGGAAATGCGGCAGGCGGCGCCGGGACAGATACAGATTCGGAGGCAGCTGACAAGGCTGTTTTGGATGTCGGTATGGAGGAGGCAGAAGCCTATCAGACAGAGGTAAGGGAGAATGCCCTCTGGGTCAGCGGCGGGGACGGCGTATTGCGCCAGGTGCCGGTGTCCATGGAAGAGCTTCTGACAAGAGGGGACGATATGGACAGGCAGCAGGCTTCCCTGCCGGCCGAAAGCTTTCAGGTGGATCAGCGCAAGCAGATATTCGCCTATGGCGGAGCGCCCGGGACGCCCCTGGCCGTGGTGTATTATGATGAGGGGACGGGAGGCTTTCGAAAGTCTGTGGTGAGCACAGGGCAGCAGGACAGCAGGCGGATATTCGTGGATTTTCCGGAAGACGGGCAGGAGGGCTTCCTGATCTCCACAGGGGGACGGGTCGTCTGGCAGGAGAGCACTACCCTCTTTCGCACCGGGGATGGAGGGGAGACCTGGGAGGAGGTGGGGGCGGCAGGGCCGGACATCCATTCCCTGACCATGGACGCCGATTTCATGGACGGCCAGGTGGGGTTCGTGGCCATCCGGTCTTCGGAGGAGCCGGACATCTGGCGGACGGCAGACGCCGGGGAGCATTGGGAGAAGCTTGAGCTGCCCTATGTGCCGGAGGGGTATTCCATTGCTTATGCGCCGGAATTGCAGGGGGAGGTGCTGGCGCTCTATGTGGGGATGGAGGATTATTCGGAATATGACGGAAAAAAGGCAAAGTACGAGTCCGGGGACCGAGGGCAGACCTGGGAATACAAGGGATTTGTCCTGCGAAAATAGTGCGGGCGTCCTGTTTCGGAGAACGGCGCTCCATGTGCTGACCAGACCGGTCAACCTGGCGCTGTACTGGCTTTCCTGGCATCATCTGTGCGCTCTGTGCAGATACGGACAGCGATACCGGAATGTGCCCGTTCTGGCGGCCTGTGTCCTGTGGTGGATTGGTGCAATAGGATACGGCCTTTGGCTGTGGGGCCGGTATAAAAAGGGGAGATGCCCGGTGGTCTTTGGG
>CAOOJO010000332.1 GCA_948496895.1 uncultured Acetatifactor sp.
GAACCTTTTTACCAGGCCCAGGCGCTTCGGGAAGAGCCTGAACATGAACATGTTCAAATGCTTTTTTGAGATTGGGGCGGATGCCTCCCTGTTCGATGGGCTGGACATATCCAGGGAGAAGGAGCTATGCGAGCAGCATATGGGGAAGTACCCTGTCATATCCTTAAGCCTCAAGGACGTGGAGGGTGGGAACTTTGAAACGGCGTATGACAGCCTGTGCATGCTGATCAGCGAGGAAGCCTCCCGCTTTGAGCATCTGGAGGAGAGCGGCGAACTTTCGCAGACAGATAAGGCAAGGCTGCAGCAGCTTATAGTCGGCGACTTTGAAAGGCCCGCCTTTCTTCAGGGAAGCCTGAAGCTGTTAAGTGGACTGGTCAGCAAGCACTACGGCCGCCGGGTGGTAATCCTGATCGACGAGTACGACGTGCCCCTGGACAAGGCCTATCAGAGAGGGTATTACACACAGATGGTGAATCTGATTCGCTCCTTCCTCAGCCAGGCCCTCAAGACCAACGAGAACCTTGATTTCGCAGTGCTCACCGGATGCCTGCGGATTGCGAGGGAGAGCATCTTCACAGGCCTGAACAACTTCAAGGTTCGCTCCATATCTGACGAACAGTGCGCGGAGTATTTCGGCTTCACCGACGGCGAGGTAAGGGAGATGCTCCGGTATTACGGCGTGGAGGACCGTTTCCCGGACATGAAGGAATGGTATGACGGCTACCATTTCGGGGATGTGGACGTCTACTGCCCCTGGGACGTGATCAACCAGTGCGACCTGCTGCGTGTGTCAAAGGACGCCTCCATGAGGCCGCACTGGGAGAACAGCAGCAGCAATGCCATCGTCAGGGACATCCTGGAGGAAGCCACGGAGGCCACCAAGGCCGAGATCGAGGCGCTGATCTCCGGCGAGGCGGTGGAGAAGGAAATCATCCCGGAGCTGACCTACACCGACCTGGATAACAAGAACGCGAATGTCCGCCAGACCTATCTGTGGAGCGTCCTCTACGCCACGGGATATCTGACCGATGCCGGAAGACCGGAGGGAGGACGGCATAAGCTGGTAATCCCGAATATGGAAGTCCGCAGAATCTATGAGACCAAGATCCGCACATGGTTCGAGGATCAGGTGACGGGCGACCACGAGCGGTGGGAGCGGTTCTGCGCGGCGGTCAAGGGAGGCGACGCCCAGGCCGTGGAGGAGCTGTTCGGCGCGTTCCTGGCAGAGTCCATCAGCATCCGGGACACCGCAGTGAAAAAGGCCAAGAAGGAGAACTTCTACCATGGCATGTTCCTGGGCCTGCTGCGGGCGGAGGGCAGCTGGATCGTGAAGTCCAGCGCCGAGTCCGGCACGGGCTACTCCGACATCCTCCTCATGGCCCCCCGCGAAAGCATCGGCTGCGTCATCGAGGTGAAATACGCAGAGAAGGGTGCCTTCGACGCGGCCTGCCGCGAGGCCATGGAGCAGATAGAGACCCATGCCTATACTCAGCTTCTAAGGAACGAGGGCATGGAGACAATCCACAAGTACGGCCTGGCCTGCTTCCGGAAGGCCTGCCGGGTGACGTATGAAAAGGAATAGTAGGCGGAAGGCCTGGCGCAGTCAGGGAGAGGTCAGAGATTGATGATCTTCGCCTGGCTGCGGTAGGCCATGGGAGTCATCCCGTAATACTTCTTGAACGTCTTGTAGAAATAGCTGATGTCCGTATATCCCGTGTGCAGCATGATCTCCTCCACGCTGAGCCCGGAATTACGCAGCATGATGCCTGACTGCTTCATCCGAAACTCCCGCAGCAGATAAGTAAGCGAATGCCCTGTCTCCCTTTTGATATAGCGGGATAGGTAGCTCTCGCTTTTATGGAAATGCTCCGCCAGGGAGGAGAGGGTGATGGTAGAGTAGTTCTCCCTGATATAGCGGATGATGATGGACAGCTTGTCGCTGGACATCCTGCCCTGCTTCAGGGACACCATACTGTCCTGATAATAGCTCAGGGCATAGGCCAGAAAGGCCATGGTATGGCTCACCAGCAGGAAATTGCTGTTGGGAAGCCCATTCTCCAAAGCCTCGAACATGTCCAGCACATACCGCTTCAGCCGCTTGTCCGGGGCGCAGCGGAACCATATCACGCTGCTTTCGTCCCTGCCGTAGAGCACCCTCCAGAAGAACTGGGACAGGACCTCGGACTCTGTCAGCAACGTGGAAAAAGCATTCTCGAAAGTGCTCATCCTGATGACGACATTTGCGACTACGTCATTGTCGTGAAAGGAGAACACGGTCTGCTCCACATCCGGCGGCACGATGATGAAATTCCCCTCTGTGAGCGTCTGCCGTCTGCCGTTCTTTGTATAAAAGAAGCATTCCCCGTTCAGCACATAGGTAATCTTGATGAACTTCAGATGGTGCCAGAAGGGCGGACAGTATCTGGCATTCAGGAAGACGTTCACGTCCGCTCCCTCCATGATATAGCTTTCCGACAGCTCCTCCCGCATGTCCGAGGGCGGGGCCTCCGGCACCTGGATACCCCCCCGGACGCCCTGCTGGTATATTTCGTTGAATTCCTGCCAGGTATGGTATCTGTATCTCTCCGCGTCATACCAGCAGGGCGCGGCCTGGAACAGAATCTTGTACTGCTGCTCGGCAGGGCTCAATGCGTAGCGCTTTTTTACGGTCGCCTCTTCCATAGCCTGAATCCTCCTTTGCGGTTCTGCGTCCGGGCGGTCTCCCATTACAGGCAAGCCCGGCTCCTCACGGTCAGGCCTTTTTCAGCAGGATACTGTATCGGCCCCGGGAAAATGTCCCCACGTCCAGGAGGCCATCCCCGGCCATGCGGGCATCTGCCTTTCGCTGACCGTTCACCGTCAGCTCCTGCTCCCCCTCTGTCGGCAGCCACACCTGTGCCTGGGTACCGAAAGGAACCTCCAGCTCACAGGCAAGGCCTGTCCTCCCTTGCTTCCAGGCGAAGGAAATCTGTCCATAGGGGCTGGGGACCGTGGCCCGCGCATGCTCCACGCCCTCCGGCAGGCAGGGCCGTATCCGGATTCTGCGGTAGCCCGGCTCCAGGAAGTCGATTCCCGCCAGATATCGGCTGAGCCACTCTTTTACATGCCCCATCATGGCATGGTTTTGGGATCTCTCCATGTCCCAGTATTCCGGCAACGTAGTCGCTCCCCGATCCACGAAGTACCAGTAGCTGGGCTGGGTGCGGTTGGTGACGATTCGGTACACCACATCGCTCCTGCCGTATCGGGCCAGCGCCGTGAAGAGCTGCTTTAACCCCACCTCCCCTGTGGACAGATGGTCGCCTTTGCGGTGCACCTCCTCCACCAGAAGCTCCACCGTCCGGGGGATATTCCGCTCCTCCACCACCCCCGCGTACAGGGGGCAGGCGTAGCTGGCTTCGCTGCCGGAGCCGTAGACACCCGTTTCCGGATGATAGAACCGCTTATTGACGGAATATCGGATTTTTTCGGCCAGGACTTTATATTCCTCCGCCTCTTCGGGCTTTCCCAGCAGCGCAGCCGTCCGGGCGGTGATGTCCACGATATTGTAGAAAGCGCAGCTTCCCACCAGCTCCCTGGGGGTGGTAGTGTCGAAAGCGCCCCAGTCGCCCATCTGGATGTGGTATAAAATATACTTGTCCGGCCTGGTCTCCTCCTCCAGGTAAGCCACATACCGCTTCATGGCGGGATATGCCTCTTCCAATAGTCCGGTATCCCCGTAAGCCTCATAGTAGTCCCATGGCATCAGGGCGCAGACGCCGCTCCAGTTGGGGTCGTGGGCCAGCCCGCTAATCCGCTGGAACTCCGGCGCGATGGTGGGGATATAGCCGTTTGCATACTGGGAGTCCAGGATGTCCCGCAGGATCTTGCCCATCCATGCCCTGATGTCATAGCTCTGGGACATGGAGAAGAACATCAGGTTCGTGGTCTCCAGCCACCCCAGCTTCTCAATCTGGGGGCAGTCCGTAAAGACGCTCATCATATTACACTCTATCGAACGTGTGGTGATCCTGTCAATAGTGGAGAGGACTTCATCCGCGCTCTCGAAGCTGCC
>CAOOJO010000333.1 GCA_948496895.1 uncultured Acetatifactor sp.
CCATACCCAGCGCTGGGAGATCGAGGCAGGCGATGAGGGCCTGCGCATGTCCTTGCCGGAGCCGGAGGGGCCGGACGGAGGGTACCTGACGGGACGGTAGGAAGCGCTGTAGAGGAGGCTGCGGCATAGATGGGAGAGGCCTGTTCCTTTAGGGGGTCAGATGGGACATTCCCTGCACCACGGCGGGCTGCGGAAGCTGCCGCGGGCAGGGAATTTAACATTTGCGCGTCAGAAGTACACGGCAGGTATTTCCGCCGGAGATTCCGCAAAGGGAGCGCGTTCCCCACAGGCGACCTCATAAAGGCTGAGGGCGGTGTCCCGCGCCGCCCTGACCATGGCGGGATAGGGCGTCTGGCAGGCATCCACGAAGCCGATATTGTAGCATTCCCCGTCCATCCGCCCTAATGCGGACTGGTCGTTATAGGTAAAATAATGGCAGCCCACAAGATTCTGGAAGGAAGCGGCGTTCTCTACGTAATACCGATACGCCCTGCCCCGCTCGGCCTGGGAGGCGACGCCCCGGATTCCGGTGGCCGTATGGGCCGCATCCAGGGCGCCATGGTGGAATTCCCCGATGATAAGAGGCTTCCGGACACCGGCCTCGGCGATGGCGCGCAGGGAGGGCAGGGGATCGATCTTATAGCAGTTGAGGCTGAACACATCAAAGGCCTCCCAGCCCGAGAGCAGCAGCGGATCATGGATGAAGGCCCAGCGCATGCCCAGGTTCAGATGCCTGCTGTCGATGCGGCGGCACTCCTGGGAGGGGATTGTGGCATATTGCCGGATCAGCACTGCGGTGAAGTCCCTTAAATCTCCCTTCCCGGCCTGGGAGATGCCATCCGCTTCCCCGAAGGGCGCAAGGAGCGCCTGGAAGGAGGAGAAGGAGGTATGCCAGCGGGCGTTGAGGGCCGCTATTTCCCCGCGGTACCGTTCCTGCAGGAATGCCATAAGGTGACGGCGGCTGGAGAGCCTGTTTCGGCTCTTCAGGAGCTGGAGCCCCAGGTTAAGGCCCTTTTCAAACCCCCAGCCGGGCTCGTTGCAGAGGAAATACCCGATGAGGAAAGGGTCGTCCCTGTAGGGGATGAGGGCCTGGGCAAGCTGCCTGGATTTTTCCAGGTATTCCCCGCTGAACACATCCGGGAAGTCCTGATAGATGGTTTCCGCTGTGGTGGGAAAGGGGGCCTTTGTATTCAGGGGCAATACATAGGGCAGGCGGGCGGCATGGCAGAAGCCCTCGTCAGACCAGTTGGCGACGGTATTGAAGCCCCAGGCGCGCAGACGGCGCGCGGTCAGTTCCGTCCATTTTTCCCGCCAGTCCTTTCCGAAGGCCCGCATCAGATTGAGCATGGGATAGTCGATGAAGAGGGGGGACTGCCCGTCCCCCCAGTCCTCCCGCCTGAGCGCCCTTCCATATATGCCCTGGGGGCTGGGCATGTATGTCAGTAGATGCTCCCAGGCATCGGCCCGGGTCTCCCTGTCGGTTCCAACGCAATCCGGCCCGATGGAAAAGAAGGCATAGCCCTCCGGGTCGGCGAGCCACCAGCGCTTTCCGTCATGGAAGGTCCGGAAGAAGCCGGTACCCGCGGCAACTCGCCTCTGGGGGATGCCTCCTATGCGGTGATGGTGGGCAGCAAGGCGAAGGATCCCCAGAGGATGGTGGACTTCGTGGACTGGCTCTACTCCCCGGAAGGCGTCATGATGTCCACGTCGCAGACAGGGGGGGCAGGCGGCCCCGAGGGGCTGACCTGGGAGAATCAGGACGGAAAGCCTGTCTTCACGGAGTTCGGACGCAAGGTATTGGTGGAGAAGCAGCTGGATACAGCCGTTCCGGAGGAGTGGGGCACAGGAAGCTGGAAGGATGGGCTGTCAGCGCTGAACTATCCGGCCATGGGCATCACGGATGTGGATCCGGAGACGGGAATCGACTACAATTTCTCCCGCTGGGACGAGTACGCGAAGCTGACGGAGACCGCGCTTTCCAGGGACTGGTCCGAGCACAATGAGGGGGCGAGGGTTCCCATCAAATATTTTGAGGAGAAGGGCCTGATCAACGTGTTCCCGGCGGTCTACTTCGTCAACGAGGACTACTCCCTGGATCTGAGCGCGGTGAAGGAGCAGTGCAAGCAGATCATCGTGCAGTACTCCTGGCAGATGGTGTTTGCCAGGGACGAAGCGGAATTCGACAGACTGCTCAAAGAGATGCAGGACACTGCAATGGGACTGGGATATGAACAGGTGTTCGAATTTGACAAGGCCAATACAGAGAGAAGGTTTGAGGTGGTCAGGCAGTACAAAGCGGACAATCCATAAAAGGATGCCGCAATACGGTTTTGAGGCGGCTCCCCCCGGGTTCACCGGAGGGAGCGCTTGTATTCCGAAGGACTCACTGACATGACGCTATGGAATTTCTGATAGAAATAGTTCACATTGCTGTAGCCGGTCCTGGCCGCCACCTCGTATATCTTCAGGTCGGTGGTGCGCAGCAGTTCTGCCGCGTGATGGATTCGGGTCTCGTCCAGATACGCGTTGAAGCTTTTGCCCATCTTCTTGGTGAAGAGCTTTCCCAGATAGGAGGGATTGTATCCGAAAAGGGAGGCCAGGTCCTCCAGCTTCAGGGAGGAGCCGTGGTTATGGTCGATATAGTCCACGATATCATTGAAGACCATATCGTTGGAGGAGCCTCCCACCGCGCGCAGGATCATGTCCAGCTGTTCGCGGAAATACTGGATGATTTCATAGAGATAGTTCTTCTTCTCAATCAGCCCTATGACGGAGGCGTTGGGAGGGAGCGGGATAGCGGAGCAGGGATAGCGGCTTATCACGGACTGCTTGACCTGCAGGAAGATATCGATCAGGAAATGCCGGACCTTCCCGGGGTCTTCCTGGCCCTGCCGCAGAAAATCCTCCAGTTGTATCAGCGTCTCCGAGAGGAGGCTGCGCTTCTTGGACAGGATGCCGTCCAGGAAGAGATTCCGGTAGAGGGCAAGGGATTCTCCGCCCAGAGGCTGCCCCAAGAGGGGCGGATGGGACAGGGCCTCGGGGGATAGCACATGCTGGTTGGGGGCGCAGTAGAAACGGCGCTGCATGAGCTGTCTGCAGTCCTGATAGGAAAGCCATATATCCTCCAGGGCGGAGACAGTTCTGCCATATGCGATGAAAATGGTGTCCAGAGGAGAGCCTTTCTGCGCGCCGCAGGCATAGTGCGAGAGGCAGGAGCGGAACTTGTCCAGCGCGTAGGCTCCCTTGAGCAGTATGACGTTCTTCGAATCCAGGGAGAGCTCTTCAAAGGCCATGTTGTCCCGATTGGCCACCCGCAGGAGCTCGGCGAAGTCATAAGCGACGTGAAAGGGCGTGTAGCCGCAATAGACGGCCACCTGATAGACAGGCGCTGCCAGGCCCAGCTCGGTGCACTGGATGGCTTCGCTGATGCCCTTTCCCAGGAGGAGATCCTGCAGGATAGGGGCTTTGGCCTTTCGGATATACTGGCTGAATGATTTTTCCTTTTCGCGGGAGCGCAGGATTTTGTCCTTCACGGCAATGACCGCGGCCTCCAGCTCCTCTTCGTTGATTGGCTTTGTCAGATAGAAGGACGCGCCGTATTGCAGGGCGGTCTGCGCGTAGGAGAAATCGGAATAGCCGCTCAGGAAGATGAACTCTCCCGCAAAGCCCCGCTCCCTTGCCTGCCGGATGAGGTCCGTGCCGTTCATGGCCGGCATCCGGACGTCCAGCAGAGTCAGATCCGGCTGATAGGCGGCCAGCTTTTCCAGAGCCTCATCGCCGTCTGAGGCTTCCCCGCAGATGCAGAAGCCCAGCCCGTTCCAGTCGATGACATGCTTCAGGCCTTCTCGGACGATGTCCTCGTCATCGGCAATCAGTACATTGACGCTTTGTTCTTTCATTGGATGCTCCTTATGGTTTGGTGTGCTCCTGCTCCGGCCAGTCCCTGCTCACAGGTATCTTCAGCAATACCTGCGTCCCCCCGCCCGGTCTGCCGGTGATTGTAAGGCCGTCGGATATGCCGTACAGAAGCCGGA
>CAOOJO010000334.1 GCA_948496895.1 uncultured Acetatifactor sp.
TGGCCATCCATCATGTGCGGGCTCT
Source organism: uncultured Acetatifactor sp. (assembly GCA_948496895.1). Taxonomy (GTDB): domain Bacteria; phylum Bacillota; class Clostridia; order Lachnospirales; family Lachnospiraceae; genus Acetatifactor. The sequence continues at coordinate 26 of CAOOJO010000334.1, forward strand.
GCACATGATATAATGACCTTATTCAGGGCATGGGGCGGCCGGATGGCCATCAGAGAGGACAGAAGAGACTATGAAAAGGGTATTTTTGATCGTGCTGGACAGCTTTGGAATCGGTGCAATGGAGGATGCGGCTTCCTACGGTGACGTGAACGTCAATACGCTGGGGACCGTGTCCTCCAGCCCGTTCTTTTCCATACCGAACATGGAGAAGCTGGGGCTGTTCCAGATAGACGGCGTATCCGTGCCGGGCGGAAGGAAAGACCACAGAGCCGTAATAGCAAGGCTGAAGGAGCGCTCCAAAGGCAAGGACACCACCATCGGCCACTGGGAGATTGCGGGAATCTATTCCCCCAGGCCTCTGCCCACCTATCCGCAGGGGTTCCCGAAGGAGGTGCTGGACGCCTTCTGTGAAAAGACAGGGCGGGGCGTGCTGTGCAACCGGCCTTATTCCGGCACGGCAGTGATCCAGGACTACGGCGACGCCCATATGGCCACCGGCGACCTGATCGTATACACCTCCGCCGACAGCGTGTTCCAGATTGCGGCCCATGAGGAGAAAGTGCCTCTGGAGGAGCTGTATGGATACTGCAGGATTGCCAGAGAAATCCTGCAGGGGGAGCACGGCGTGGGAAGGGTCATCGCCAGGCCCTTCATCGGCCCCTGCGGCGGGAAGTTCACCAGGACGGCACACCGTCATGATTTCTCCATCCTGCCGCCATCCACCACCATGCTGGACCAGCTCTCGGAAAACGGCAAAGCGGTCATCGCCGTGGGCAAGATCAAGGACATCTTCGCCGGAAAGGGCATCACGGAGTCCGTGTACACCTCCGGCAACGAGGAGGGCATAGAGCGGACGCTGGAATATCTGGATAAGGATTTTGAGGGGCTTTGCTTCATCAACCTGGTGGACTACGACATGCTCTACGGCCATCGCAGGGATATAGACGGCTACGCGAAGGCGCTGACCTACTTTGACGGCAGGCTTCCTGAACTCTTAGGAAAGCTGAAGGAGGAGGACATCCTCATGATCACGGCCGACCACGGCTGCGACCCAGGGTACCTTGCCACCACCGACCATACCAGGGAGCATGTGCCGTTCCTCATGTACGGGCCCGGAATGGAACCTGGGCACCCGGGAGACCTTCGCGGACATCGGGGCTACTGTGCTGCACTATTTTGGCATCACGCCTGCCTTCGAGGGAGAGTCCATGCTGCCTTTCAAAGAAGGGTTGCCTTCCGAAGAAGGCCTGCCAGCCCGGGAGGCCGGATGCGTCACTCCGCCGTAGGCATCCGAAATGCCTTTCCGCCCCGGAGAGGATATCGGATCAGAGAGCAGAATAAAACGCAGAACGGGACAGCCCCTCTGCGATGACATGAAAATGGAGGAACATAAATAAATGAACGATTACACAGAAGAAATAAACCGCCGCCGCACCTTTGCCATCATCTCACACCCGGATGCCGGCAAGACCACCCTGACGGAGAAATTCCTGCTCTACGGCGGCGCCATCAACCTGGCGGGCAGCGTGAAGGGAAAGGCCACGGCCAGGCACGCCGTCTCCGACTGGATGGAGATAGAGAAGGAGAGAGGTATCTCGGTGACCTCCTCGGTATTGCAGTTCGAGTACGGCGGCTACTGCATCAATATATTGGACACGCCCGGGCACCAGGACTTCTCGGAGGATACCTACCGCACTTTGATGGCTGCGGATTCCGCCGTGATGGTGATCGATGCCTCCAAGGGCGTGGAGGCCCAGACCAGGAAGCTGTTCAAGGTCTGCGTCATGCGCAAGATTCCGATCTTCACCTTCATCAACAAGATGGATCGGGACGCCCGGGACACCTTCGATTTGCTGGACGATATCGAAAAAGAGTTAGGAATCGCTACCTGCCCTGTGAACTGGCCTATCGGTTCGGGAAAGGAATTCAAGGGCGTCTATGACAGGGAGAAGAAATGCGTGATTTCCTACGCGGACACGGAGAAGGGCACCAAGGAGGGCACTGCCACGGAGATTCCGGTGGCGGAGGAGGACAGGCTGCGGGCGCAGATTGGTGATGATGCGGCGGACAAGCTGTTAGAGGAAATCGACCTGCTGGACGGGGCCGGGGCGGATTTCGACCTGGAGGCGGTGCGGGCAGGGGATCTGACGCCGGTGTGCTTCGGCTCCGCCCTGACCAATTTCGGCGTGGAGATCTTCCTGAAGCATTTCCTGCAGATGACCACCACGCCCCTGGCCAGAAAGGCGGACATCGGCCTGATAGAGCCCACGCAGAACGAATTCAGCGCCTTTGTGTTCAAAATCCAGGCCAATATGAACAAGGCCCACCGGGACAGGGTGGCCTTCATGCGCATCTGCTCCGGCAGGTTCGATGCCCAGATGGAGGTGCGCCACGTCCAGGGCGGCAAGGTCATGCGGCTCTCTCAGCCCCAGCAGATCATGGCGGACGACAGGAAAATCTTAAGCGAAGCCTACGCAGGGGACATCATCGGCGTCTTCGACCCGGGCATCTTCTCCATCGGGGACACCCTGTGCAGCCCCAGGGAGAAGTTCCAGTATGAGGGCATCCCCACCTTCGCCCCGGAGCACTTCGCCAGGGTGCGGCAGATCGACACCATGAAGCGCAAGCAGTTCGTCAAGGGCATCGAGCAGATTGCCCAGGAGGGCGCCATCCAGATTTTCCAGGAATTCAATACGGGCCTGGAGGAGATTATCGTGGGCGTGGTGGGCGTGCTGCAGTTCGATGTGCTGAAATATCGGCTGGAGAACGAGTACAATGTGGAGATTCGGCTGGATTCCCTGCCTTACGAGCATATCCGCTGGATTGGAAACAAGGACGAGGTGGACATCGGGAAGCTGACAGGCACCTCGGACATGAAGAAGGTGAAGGACATGAAGGGAAATCCCCTGCTTTTGTTCGTGAACGCATGGAGCGTCGGCATGACGCTTGACCGGAATAAAGGGCTCGTCCTGACGGAATTCAATAAAAACTGAGGCGGGGCGCGCCTGGATAAAGGAGAGCGGGCAGATGAGGAAAAAGACGCATATGGTATCGCTGGTCCTGGGGATGGCGCTCCTGTGCCTGATAGGTACAGGCTGCGCGGGAATCGATTTCTGGCATGAGGTGCCGCGGGACTATTCCCTGCAGTCCCAGGAGGTGAGCGTTCTCCAGACGCAGGAGCCGCCGGAGGAGACAGACCCCCCGGTGAATTTCCTGATGGAGGGAAGCTTTCCCTACGCCCGGGACAGTTTAAGCGAGACGGAGCGGATCTGGTACCATGACATGGAGCGCATATTGGGGGGCTTCGGCAGACAGGAGCCCCTGAGCCAGGAGGGGCTTGACGCGGGACTGGACGAGGAGAGCATCGACAAGATTTTCCAGTGTGTCTTAAGCGACCATCCGGAGCTGTTCTATGTGGACGGCTATTCCTACACGAAATATTCCAGAGGGGATATCCTCACTGCCGTGGAGTTCTCCGGCACCTACAATGTGGATCTGGACACTGCCGTGGAGCGGGCGGAAGCAATCGAGCTGGCCGTGGAGCGGATTCTGGCAGGCATCCCGGCGGAGGCCTCGGATTATGACAAGGTAAAATATGTGTACGACACATTGATCCGGCAGACAGACTACGACCTGAACGCGGCGGACAACCAGAATATCTATTCGGTGTTCGTGGGCCACTCCTCTGTCTGCCAGGGCTACGCCAAGGCCACCCAGTACCTGCTGAACAGGCTGGGGGTGGAGTGCACTCTGGTGCTGGGGACGGTGGAGACCGGGGAGGGCCATGCCTGGAACCTGGTGAAGGTGAACGGCAACTACTACTATGTGGACACCACATGGGGGGACGTGTCCTATCAGATGGAGGAGACGCCCCCCGGGGAGGATGCCGGAGATGGGGACGGGGCCGGCAGGATCGCCATGCCGGAGATCAATTACGACTATCTGAACGTGACTACGGCGGAGCTTCTGCGCACCCATTCCATC
>CAOOJO010000335.1 GCA_948496895.1 uncultured Acetatifactor sp.
TTCGTTTGAGCCTATTTTTTTCGGCTCGGTTTTTCATAGCCTACTTGACACTACCATCTTGCTGTTTTGCGGATATCGTATTCTCAGTATACAGAAGCCGGGGCCGGTATGCAACCTTTTTTCGCTTTGAAGGAAATATGGATTGCTATTCTTTTTTGTGTAGTATATACTAAGTATATACTAAAAACGTAAGGAGGCTTTGTATGCAAGCGCAGGTAAAAGAATGGGGAAACAGCCAGGGAATCAGGCTGCCAAAGGAGATACTGAAAAGTGCCGGAATTGCATTGAATGATATTTTGGATGTCACGGTATCCGACGGCGTGATCACTTTGGCAAAGCCCTTCCGCCATGTGACGCTGGAAGAAAGAGCGGCGGAATTTGGCGGGAAATTGATGCTCGACGGCGAATATGACTGGGGCGAGCCGGTGGGAAGGGAGGTGTGGTGATGGAACATCCGCATCAGGGAGATATCCTGAAAATAGAGAAGATCAGGCATCCGGTACTGGTGGTCAGCAAAGACTTCTTCAATGCCAGCGGCGAGATCATAGGATGCCCCATCATCCCCGGATCTAAGCCGGGGCCTCTTCATATATGGATGTCCACGGAGAACACAAAAGGATACATCCATTGTGAGAAGCTGGCGCTGCTGGATTTATCGATTCGTGGCCATAAGAGAACGGACAGACTGCCGTTTTCGGAAATGATGAATGTATCGGACGCCATCCAGGGCATTTTTGACTATATTTGAGACAGCTCTGTTTCTTTCAAAAAACTCTTGCCAAAGTAAAATAAAAATGATATTATAATGATATCAAATAGAAATAAAAACATAGAAACACCCCAGACCAGGGCGGAGAAAGGCCGCCCCAGTCAAAAAAGAGGCGGGAGACGAGGAGGAAACAGAGAAAATGCTGGAAATCAAGAACCTGACGAAAACCTACAAAGGCGGCAAGACCGCGGTGGACGATCTGTCCCTGAGGGTGCGGGCCGGGGACATCTACGGCTTCATCGGCCACAACGGCGCCGGGAAGACCACCACCATCAAGGCCGTGGTGGGCATCCACGACTTCGACAAGGGGGAGATCCGGGTGGACGGCCAAGAAGTGCGCACCCAGTCCTTAGCCTGCAAGAAGGCCATGGCCTATATCCCCGACAACCCGGACATCTACGAGTACCTGACGGGCATCCAGTACCTGAACTTCCTGGCGGACATCTACCAGGTGCCGTCCAGGGTGCGAGAGGAGCGCATCCGCAGGGAGGCGGAGGACTTCGGCATCTACCCCGTGCTGGGGGACCTGGTCTCCACCTACTCCCACGGCATGCGCCAGAAGCTGGCCATCACCGGGGCCCTGATCCACGAGCCCAGGCTCCTGGTGCTGGATGAGCCCTTCGTGGGGCTGGATCCGGAGGCCTCCTTGCTGCTGAAGCGCAAGATGCACGCCTTCTGCGAAAAGGGCAGCGCCATCTTCTTCTCCACCCATGTGCTGGAGGTGGCGGAGAAGCTCTGCAACCGCATCGCGGTGATCTCCGGCGGGAAGCTGATCGTGGAGGGCGATACAAAGGAACTCACCAAAAACAAATCCCTGGAAGACGTATTTATGGAGGTGACCCATCATGACAAGGCAGATTAGGCTCCTGACAAAGCTTTCCCTGTACGGGATGTTCGGCTTCAACGAATTCCGCCATACCAGGGACGGAAAGAAGAAGCTCCGCTTCTGCCTCATGGGGGTGCTCTGGGCGCTGCTGATCCTCATGCTGGCGGGCTATGTGGGGCTGACCAGCTATGGACTTGTAGTCATAGGGATGGGATACTTCGTCCCGGCCGTCCTGGGCACGCTGGTATCGCTGGTCACGTTCTTCTTCACCGTAATGAAGGCCGGCCCGGTGCTCTTTGACCAGAGAGCCTATGAGAAACAGGTGGCGCTGCCGGTGGAGGCCAAGAGCATCATCGTCAGCCGGTTCCTGTCCATGTACCTGACCGACATGCTGCTGGGGCTTGTGGTGATGCTGCCGGGCATGGCGGTGTACGGTGCCATAGAGAGGCCGGGAGCGGCCTTTTATGTCTACGGATGTATCGTCATCCTCTTCCTGCCCCTGCTGCCGCTGACGGCGGCTTCCGTGGTGGGGGCCGTGATCGCGGGCATCGCGGGCAGATGGAGGCGGAAGAACCTGGCCTCCATCCTGCTGACCATGATCTTCGTGTGCGCCATTCTGGTGGGGAGCATGAGCCTGAACGGAATGGACGAAAGCCAGCTGGGGGCCATGATGGAGGAATTCGCCCTGCAGATGGAGCGGCAGATCGGCAGGCTCTATCCCCCGGCCATCTGGATCTCCCGGGCCATGGTATCCGGGAAGGCGGCATGGCTGCTTTTGTTCCTGGGGGTGTCCCTGGGGTGCTTCCTGATTTTCCTGGAGATCCTGGGGCGCTTTTACGGCCGTGTATGCCAGATGCTAAGCGCCAGGGAGGCCCGGGGGAACTATCGGATGGAGCGGCTCCAGGCCAAATCCGTCATGAGGAGCCTGGTGGAGCGGGAGTGGAGGCGCTACTTTGCCTCCAGCGTCTATGTGGTGAACACGCTGACAGGAGAGCTGATGATGGTGCTGCTGGCCCTGGGCGTGGCCCTGGCGGGGAGGGACACCGTGGATAAGCTGCTGGGCCTGCCCGGGGCGGTGGACAGGACGCTGCCCGTGCTGCTGGGGGCCATGCCCGTGATGATGCCCCTGACCGCCTGCTCCCTGTCCATGGAGGGGAAGAGCTGGTGGATGACCCAGACCCTGCCGGTGACAAGGCGGGAGCTGGTCTGGAGCAAGGTGAACCTGCAGCTGATCGTGGCGCTGCCCTTCTATCTGGTGTCGGAGGCGGCGCTGCTGATAGCCCTGCGCCCGGGCCTTCCGGAGGCAGTGTGCCTGCTGGCGGTGCCTGCGGCCTACATCCTCTTCGGCGCCAGGGTGGGGATAGCGGTGAACGAGAAGTTCCCGGTCTTTGACTGGGACAGCGAGGCCAAGGTGGTGAAGCAGGGCGCTTCCGCCTTTCTGATGCTGGTCATAGGGCTGGCCGTGGCGGCGGTGCCCATCATCGCCCTGTTCGTCCTGGAGGGGATGACGGTTGCCGTGCATGGGGCCACGGCGGGGGTTTTGCTGCTGCTGACATGGCTCATGGATGTGAGAGGGCGCGGGAAGCCCTGCCCGCCTTACCGCCTGGATTAGGCATGTGCGGACAGAATCTGCGTCAGCAGTAGACAAGTCCTTTCCGCTCCGCTATAATATAGCCGAGAAAGCACAGGGAGGCGGCGGAGGATGAAGCTGATATTTTTCGATGTTGACGGTACGCTGATCGGCGACAAGGGACAGGTTCTGGCGCAGAGCACCAAGGAGGCCATAGGGAAGGCCAGGGAGAACGGCCATATCTGCATCGTCAATACGGGCAGGACATGGAAGCTGGTGGGAGACTGGCTCCCGCGGCAGGCGGAGTTTGACGGATACCTGCTGGGCTGCGGCACTATGGCACAGTACCGCGGGGAGGTGCTCTGGCACAGGACATTTCCCCAGGAGCAGGGACGGCGGATCATGAATGCCATGGACCGCTGGGGAATCGATGCCCTTCTGGAGGGGAGCGAAAAAAACTATACCAGGGAATTGGAGGAATTCCATACAGAGCTTTTCCGTGAGCACATAGAAGTGCGGTATGGCAGAACCTGCGGGGCATGGGGGGAGGCCTGCGGCCACTTCGACAAGTTTTTTATGTATGTGGACGAGGGCTCCCGGCTGGAGGGCTTCCGGCGGGAGCTGTCAGGGGAGCTGGATTTCATCGACAGGGATTACGGCTTCTGGGAGGTGACTCCTGCGGGCTGCTCCAAAGGCCTTGCCGTGGAAAAGCTGGCGGAGACCCTGGGGATTCCTATGGCGGACACGGTGGCCATAGGCGACAGCAGCAACGACCTGGAGATGCTCCAGAGGGCGGGAACCAGCATCGCCATGGGCAATGCCACCCGGAACA
>CAOOJO010000336.1 GCA_948496895.1 uncultured Acetatifactor sp.
CACGAAGCTCCAGGTCGTCCTGTATGACGAGAATCTGCGCATCGTGAATACGGCTAGGATGACTGGAACCAATACGATTCTGCGGACGTCCCAGGAAGTGGAGGAGGACATGCGCAGGCTGGTGGAGGAGCTTATCCCGGCGGAGATTACGCAGATAGAGGGCGCGAATCTGTGTGTGTTGAAATATGACGGGAAATTTCTGGAGATTTTAAAAAGGCGCTGTACGGTGAAAGACGATGCTGTCTGCGAGGAGGGGGAGACGGCGCTAGCGGCGGCCGGCGTGCCATACGGAATCGTGGCGCAGGCGGGGACGGGCTCGGACGCGTTCCTGATTCAGCCAAACGGACGTATCACCGTGGGCGCATGGGGCTATATCTTCGGGGATGAGGGGAGCGGTTATTATATTGGTGAGAAGACCCTGAGGGCCGCTATCTACGCCAGCGATGGGCGCGGGCCGAAGACGCGCATCCTGGATATCCTGATGGAGAGATGGCATCTTGAAAAGCTGTGGGACATCGTGGACAGAGCCATGGGAGGAGGCGATTACCGCCATCTGGTGGCGTCTGCCTCTTACATTACATCAGAGGCGGCAAAGGAGAATGATGCGGTAGCCCTTGGCATCTATGAGGATGCCGCCAGGGAGATGGCGAAGCAGGTGCTTGCGGCTGTCGCGCGAAACGGCGGGACATGGCAGGGGCCTGTGGTGGCTTCCGGCGGGGCGTGGAAAGGGCATCCGCGGATGTTCGAGGCTTTCTGCGGGGATATCCGGGAAAGGTATCCGGCTGCGGAAATCGTCCATCCGATTTTCGAGCCGGTGGTGGGCTGTGTGGTCCTGCGGTGCTTTGCGGCGGGGGAGGGCTTTGAGAGCTTCTCGGAAGTCCTGAAGGAGGGATTTGCTTCTTTTTGCTATCACGCATAATATTTTGACGCATCGATTTGGGGAAACACCAGTCGGACATGTAAGGCTGAGGAGAAAAAGTGAGGTAGAAAAATGAATGCTATGGAAACGTATTATTCCCGCGTGACGGAGATTATGCTGCAGGTCTTCGAGCAGGAGAAGAATCCTATGGAGCAGGCGGCTGAGCGAATTGCCGAGGCGAACCGGGAGAAGCAGTCGATTTTTGCGTTCGGCTGCAACCATGCGGGGCTGATTGCGCTGGAGCTGTTCTACCGGACGGGCGGGATGGTGACGGTGAATCCGGTTCGGGCTCCAGGCATGATGTTGGAGGTGTCGCCGATTACCATGAGCAGTGAGCTGGAGCGGATTCCAGATTATGGGAAAGTCATCTTTGACGGTCTGCCTGCAAAGGAGAAGGATGTCATCATCATCCACTCGGTGTCGGGGAGGAACGCGGTGACGGTGGACATGGCGAAGGCAGCCAGGGAGAAGGGGCTTACGGTCATCGTGATTACGAATCTGAATACGGCCACGGCGGTCACCTCCAGGCATCCTTCCGGGAAGATGCTGCATGATTTTGCGGATATTTTGATTGACAATCATGGGGATTATGGCGATGCGTCTGTGGAGTTTGCGGGCTTTGTGCAGAGGATTGCCTCTACGTCTACAGTGGTAGGGGCGGCGATTCTGACTGCGGTGATCGCAAGGGCATGCGAGATGCTGTGGGAGGAGGGCATACAGCCGCCGGTGTTCATGAGCGGCAATGTGGACGGCGGGGACGCCTTTAATAAGGCTGTCATTGCGGAGCATGCGGGGAATATCTTTTATATGTGAGGCTTTTGGCTGTAAAATAGGGCACAAAAAAGCACCTGCCGCGGTCGGGTGCTTTTTGATTGCCTTTTTAGAGATTATGCCATCTCGTTGACAGCTTTGGCAATGCGGGAAACCTTGTGGGCGACGTTGTTCTTGTGATAAACGCCCTTGCTCCCAGCCATCTCGATGACCTTCGTGGCAGCGGACAGCTCTGCCGTGGCAGCAGCCTTGTCCCCGGTAGCGATAGCGGCATAGACCTTCTTGATAGCGGTCTTCACGCCGGATCTGACTGCCTTGTTCCTGTCAGCCTTCGCCTGGTTCACCAGGATTCTCTTCTTTGCGGATTTAATGTTAGCCAAGTCGTACACCTCCAATTGTATACAGAATTAAATTTCATTAACGTTTCACTTTAGCCAGACACGGAGGACTATCGTAAACACATAAAGATAGTTTAGTAAATAATAGAAAATTTGTCAAGACATAATCTGAGAAAAATTGACTAAAATAAATAAAAGCAAAAAGCACTTTAGATATGGTTTCAGGAATGAGAGGGAGCAGACGATGGAAGAGAGACAGTCCATGGGAAATTTTCAGATGAGGACGGACCTGGCGCTGGAGGCAAGGGAGAGCATAAGCGAGGCGGACAGCAAGCTGCGGGGCGTCAGAGTGGAGGAGCGCTATCACGAGGAAGAGGATATCCGAGTGACCAAGGTGATGATAGACACCATGAACGCCGCCAGGGCCATGGGGAAGCCCATGGGCATCTACGTGACCATGGAGGCCCCGGCCATGGTGGAGCCGGACGAGGACTACCACAGGGAGATTTCCAGCCGCCTGGCGGAGGAGATTCTGGGGCTTCTGCCGGACGCGGACAGCGAGCAGTCCGTCCTGGTGGTGGGCCTGGGCAACAGAGAGGTGACCGCGGACGCCCTGGGCCCCCAGGTGGTGGACAATCTCTTCATCACCAGGCATATCGTCAGGGAGTACGGGACGGCGGCCTACAACTGCAGCAAGATGAACCAGATCAGCGCTCTGGAGCCGGGGGTCATGGCCAAGACCGGCATGGAGACCGCGGAGATCGTCAAAGGCGTGGTGGAGCAGACCGCGCCGGACGCGCTGATTGTCATAGATGCCCTGGCGGCCCGCAGCGTCAGGCGGCTGAACCGCACCATCCAGATTACCAACACCGGCATCCAGCCGGGCTCCGGGGTGGGGAACCACAGGAACGCCCTGACCCAGGAGAGCCTTGGCGTGCCTGTGATAGCCATCGGCATCCCCACGGTGGTGGATGCCGCCACCATCGTGGCGGACGCGTTGGACAGGCTCCTGGAGGAGAAGGATCTGGAGCATGTCAGATACAGGGAGAAACAGCAGCTACATTTTGCGGAGCTGAACAATATGTATATGACCGGCAAGGATATCGACGCGGTGATCAAGCGGGTCAGCTTCACGGTATCCGAGGGAATCAACATCGCCATCGGGGAGACCTTCCTGGAGCGCTAGGCTTCCCGCAATGCCTATCATGGAACGGAAGAGACGGGCATATATTGGAAGGGGAGAAAGGAAGTGCATTGCCGTAGAAATGAAGACCAGGAAAGCTTTTGCCGAAAAACGGGCGGGAAAGCTCATTTTGCTGGCCCTTTTGATTCTGGGGATACAGGCGGCCGCAAAAAGCTGCAGCGCGGTATCCGTATCCACGGGGCAGGATACTCTGGGCCAGGCCATGCTGAGAAGCATATGGAATGAGGCCCGGAACCTATTGTATAGCCAGTTCATGCCGGGCGTTGCCTTCCTGGAGGAGAGCGGCCATGGAACCTGGTGGCTCCTACGGGAGGAGATTGACTGCCTGTTCCCTTTTTACGGATATGTGACAGGACAGCCCGCGGGAGAGCAGGGGGAGGGCGGGGAGGACATCCGCACCATTCTCCTAGCCGAGGCGGGGGAGGAGATGGGGCAGATTGACGAAGCCCCGCCCCAGGACATCCCTGTGGAAGAAAATGCCGCCTCTGCCGGGGAAGCGGGGACGATGGGCCAGGAAACCTCCTTGCCGCCCGACACGGCCCAGACCGACCTGGCGGACCTGCTGCGGGCGGAGAACCAGGCGGCGATGCAGCGCAACCCCGGCGTATTCCTGCGCCATGAGAAACAGCTGGAGCTGGATCTGGAGCCGCTGTATGACTACGCGACATTGATACAGCAGTTCTACACCATGGATGAAAATACGCTGGCGGGCAGCGACCAGCTGGAC
>CAOOJO010000337.1 GCA_948496895.1 uncultured Acetatifactor sp.
CCGGGCCTGGTGGCCTCCTGCATCTTTCGTATGAATCTGTCCCTGACGGGGCGTTCGGGCAAATGCAGGACACCGTGGGACAGGATGGCGTCATATTCTTTTTCAAAGATGTATTCCTTTAGGTCGCAGCGGAAGAAATTGACCTGGATTCCTGAGAGGCGGGCGATTTCCCGGGCCTTTTCAATCCCGGCCGCGGAGATGTCGAAGGCGTCCACGGCGTGTCCCTGCCCCGCCAGGAAGATGGCATTGCGGCCTTCCCCGCAGCCCACGTCCAGGATTGTGGAATTCGGCGGGAAGATATGGCAGAACTCCTTCACGTCTATGGTGGGGCCTTTGGAAAAGGTGCTGTCTGCGTAGGTCTGTTCCCAAAACGGTCTGTTCTGCATACTTTTCGTCCTCCTGCATTCTGCTTTCTGTCTGGTTCCGGCTCACTGGCTTTACATCTGGCGGACACGATATCTCCCATTGCTACTCTATCCGTGCCCCCGCTTCCAGCTTCTGGGCGATCAGGGTGTCCATGCAGTGCTTATGGGGCACGCCGCCGCTGTTGCAGTCGAAGACCTCCTCCCTGCAGGTGTGGAACAGCCAGTCGTGGTAGTAGCCGAACAGCTCCCCGGAAAGCCAGGGGTGCCGCAGCTTTTCGTCCCTGGTGCTGTCCCAGGCCCGGGCGATGAAGGGCTTTCGGACGAAGACGTTCAACGCGTTGAACCCTCCCTCCCTGGTATGGGCCTTCAGGCCGTCGCAGAGCTCCTGCCTGCGGGGCTTCGGGATGAAGTGGAGCATGCCGCTGCTGAAGATGATATCGTAGTCGTCATCGGGCTGGTAGTCCAGGATGTCGGCCTTGAAGAGCCTTACGGCCACCGCGTTGTGCTCCGCCAGGCGCTTGGCCTTGTCGATGCCCTGCTCCGAGATGTCGAAGGCAGTGACGTTGTAGCCGCATTTGGCCAGGAACACCGCGTCCTTCCCCTCCCCGCAGCCCATGTCCAGCACCCGGTAGGGCCGGATGGGGGGAAGGAGCTTCATGATGTCGTAGCAGATGCGGTTGGGCTGGAGCCCCCAGTAGTATTCCTCTGTCTCATACCGCTTGTCGTAGTCCGTCACCACGCTGCGGTAGCCCAGCAGGGCGTCCACGGTGGTGTTCAGGGCCGCCGCCAGCCTGGGCAGCATCTCGATGTCCGGGTAGGCGGTGCTGTTTTCCCATTTCGACACCGCCTGGAAGGAAATGTTCAGGGTCTTTGCCAGCTGGTTCTGGGTCAGGCCCAGCTCCCTGCGCCTCTTGCTGATGACTTCTCCAGTTTTCAGATGTTCCATTGTCTGCCGCCTTTCTGCCATAGGGTCGATTCCCGCGGACAATGGGCCCTCTGTGCTTCCGTGCAGGCTCCTGTCCGCTTGCGTCAATATGTATCATGTCCCTTTTATCCTAATATAAGAAAGACAAAAGCGCAATAACGGGGCCGGAGAATCCGGATAAAGAATTCTCCTGGCAGTTGAGCAGGGCGAAGCCTCCCTGCAGAAGGCCGCTGCCCGGCCATGCTGTCAAAGCAATCGAAACGATAACCACGCTATCTGTAGAACCGCCAGACTGCCGCGCGAAAGCTTGACACTGCAAAAGCCAGATAGTATACTGAAATTAGTCCCGGCGCTCATACGCTGGATTTACATAATCTATCAAAATACGGAGGTGCATAAGAACATGCCAAACGCATATTTTACCATTCAAAGACCGGACAATGATGCCTTCAAAGGGTATCTTCCCGGCAGTCCCGAGCGGGCCGCGCTGAAGGCGGAGCTGGCGAAGCAGTCCGCTGAGGTGGTGAAGATTCCCCTGATCATCGGCGGGAAGGAGGTCTGGACCGAGGACACCATCCAGGTCACCATGCCGCATGACCACAAGCACGTCATCGCAGAATGCTGCATGGCGGGGGAAAAAGAGCTGAACATGGCCATCGACGCCGCTTTGGAAGCCAAGGACGCCTGGGAGGCCATGCCCTGGGAGCACCGCTCGGCCATCTTCCTGAAGGCGGCGGACATGATCACCGGCTCCTACCGCCAGGTGCTGAACGCTTCCACCATGCTGGGCCAGTCCAAGACCGTGTTCCAGGCGGAGATCGACATCGCGGAGCTGGCGGACTTCCTGCGCTTCGGCGTGTGGGGGGCACAGGAGATCTTCGGGGATCAGCCCGCCAGCAGCGCCGGGGTGTGGAACAGGCAGGACTACCGTCCCCTGGACGGCTTCATCTGCGCCATCTCTCCCTTTAACTTCACCTCCATCGGCGGAAACCTGCCCACGGCCCCTGCCATCGTAGGCAATGTGGCCCTGTGGAAGCCTTCCCGCACGGCGGTGCTCTCCAACTATTATTACATGAAGCTGCTCCAGTGGTGCGGTCTGCCCGCGGGGGTCATCAATTTCGTGCCCTGCACCGGCGGCGATATGAGCAAATATGTGGTGAGCCATCCCAAGATGGCGGGCTTCCACTTCACCGGCTCCACCGGGGTCTTCCAGAGCGTGTGGAAGCAGGTGGGGGAGAACATCGCCTCCTATGCCAACTATCCCAGGCTGGTGGGGGAGACCGGCGGCAAGGACTTCATCTTCGCCCACAATACCGCCGACATCGAGCCTCTGGTGGCGGCAATCGTCCGTGGCTCCTTCGAGTATCAGGGACAGAAGTGCTCCGCCTGCTCCAGGGCTTTCGTGCCCGCCAGCATCTGGCCTGTGGTGGAGAAGCGCTTAAAGGAGCAGACCGCCACTTTGAAGGTGGGGGACGTGCAGGAGTTCGATACCTTCATGGCCGCAGTCATCGACAAGGCATCCTTCGAGACCTGCAAGGGGTACATCGACAGGGCCGCCGCGTCGCCGGAGTGCGAGTTCGTGGCAGGGGGCAGCTATGACGACAGCAAGGGCTGGTTCGTGCAGCCCACCATCATCCGCTGCAAGACGCCCACCTACGAGTCCATGGTGAAGGAGATCTTCGGGCCCATCGTCTCCATCTATGTGTATGAGGACGACAAGCTGGACGAGACCCTGGCCATCTGCGACAGCGCCTCCCCTTACGCCCTCACCGGGGCCATCTTCGCCCAGGACAGGGAGGTCATCGTGAAGATGGAGAAGGCCCTGCGCAACTCCTCGGGCAACTTCTACATCAACGACAAGTGCACCGGCGCCGTGGTAGGTCAGCAGCCCTTCGGCGGGGCCCGGGCTTCCGGCACCAACGACAAGGCGGGCACCGTGCTGAACATGATCCGCTGGGTCAGCCCTCATACGGTGAAGGAGACCTTCAGCCCTTCCAGCGCTATTGCTTATCCTTATATGACGGAGGCGTAGTAATATGATGGAGCAATGGCATGCCAGGAAGGATGCTCTCTCCATCGAAGGCAGGGGGCTTTACGGTGGAAGTACCTGACCTGCCAGGATGCGTCAGCGAAGGGGATTCCCTGGCTGACGCCATCCTGATGGCCACCGATGCCGCCTCCGGCTGGGTTCTGGACGAACTGGAGGACGGAAAGGAAGCCCCTGCCGCCAGCCCCATAGAGCGCGTCCACCCAAATCCGGGCGGCTTTGTAACCATGCTCGCCCTGGACATGGATGCCTATGCCGAGAAATACGGTGAAAAGGCTGTCAGAAAGAACCTGACTATTCCCGCCTGGCTGAACACCTTTGCGGAAAAGAACCACATCAATTTCTCACAGGTGCTCCAGGACTCCCTGACCGCTATCTACCAGCAGCGCCTGAAGGCCTGAACAATGGGGCTGTCGCATCAATGATCAGGAAATCTGCGATGCGACAGCCCTGGCATAATCCGGAGCCGGGCACCCCTCGCGCTTCTCTGTCCTGTCATCTCACCTCCACCGGCAGCATGTATCCCTGGGCGTCAAACCCGATCCGCCCGATGCACAGCTCCCTGTGCCAGCCCTTCCCCTCGGGATAGTCCTCCAGCGGCGTCCCGAAGCGGTGGTA
>CAOOJO010000338.1 GCA_948496895.1 uncultured Acetatifactor sp.
CCGCGATTTCCACCTTGGCAAGGTGGCGCTCTACCAACTGAGCCACTATCGCATCTTTAGCTCTGTTCCCTCGAACCAAAAAGCATTGTACCATGGAATCAGTGGATTGTCAACCATTTTTAGAAAAAATCCCTCATATTTTCAAATAAGAAGCTTCCTGCGCAGCCACCCCGAAAACCGCCATTCTATCAGGCTCCAGCTGATAAGGGCCAGACTGGCGCTGACGGCAAAGGCCACCGCCACGCCGATGAACGCGCGCAGGCTGGGAGCGGAAAAGTCGAATAGGAACCGGTCCAACAGTATCACAGGGTAGTAATGTACCAGGTAGAGGGAGAAGCTGATATCGCCCAGCCGGACAAGAGGGGCTGGCGTTTTCCTGTGGTACAGGCCTGAGACAAAGGTGCACAGGACAATCAGGAGGGCCGGCACCCCCCAGATAAGCGGTCTGAGGAAACCAAGGACATTGATGGAGCTCTTGATGAGGATGAGCACCGCGAACGTCACGGGAGGGAGGATTCCCAGCATCCGGCAGACCCCGGGCAGTTTCCCTGCCTGATGCCGCCTGTACAGGCCCCATGCGGCGTAGTAGCAGAGGATGCCGAAGATGAACTCCAGCATCACGGGATTGCCGTAGAAAGCCAGGAACACGGGTGGAGAGGGCACCACATGGGCAGCCGTGATGACTCCCAGCAGGAACAGGCTGCAGAGCAGCCCCCGGAACTTATGGCTGACGCGCATGGCAATCAGGAACAATATATAGAAAAAGATTTCACAGTTAACCGTCCACCCAATCCGCATGAGAGGCTGAATCGCTCCGCCGCCGATGTCGAAGGGGAGGAAGAGGAGGCTTTTCAACAGAAAGACAGGATTCGCCCTTGTCTGCTCGAACATGCCGGGGAACAGCAGCAGGAGCAGGAAGGTGCCGATGGTCATAAGGTAGTAGAGGGGCAGGATGCGGATCAGCCGCTTGCGCAGGAAAAATTTCGTGTCCCTGTGGGTGGAGAACATGATCATGAAGCCGCTGACGCAGAAGAAGATGTCCACGCCGAAAGCGCCGCAGTTCAGAAAGCGGACATGCTCCAGCACGATGAAGAGAGCAGTGATGCCCCGCAGCGCCTGGATGCTGTCAAAACGCATCTGATGAAAATCCGGTAGCTGAGCTTTCATGGAATCCTTCCTCCTTCCTGACGGATATGTCCCAACTATTGTAGCACATCGCGCGTGGCGGGGCAATGGGAGACATCTTAAGATTTTCTCTACTTTTTCCTTGCCATCTATGGGATATCATAATAAAATGGAAGTATACATAGAGTTTCGGCCGGATAATTCAAACATAGGAGGTGCATTTTATGAAGCTGATTTTTGTCGGCGCGGCTCATGAGGTGACGGGGAGCTGCCACTACCTGGAAGCGGGCGGGAAGCATATCCTGGTGGACTGCGGCATGGAGCAGGGCGTGAACGTGTTCGAGAACGTGCCGCTGCCGGTGGACGAGGGGCTTATCGACTACGTGCTGCTGACCCACGCCCATATCGACCATACGGGCCTGCTGCCCCTTCTGTACGCGAAGGGCTTCAGGGGGCAGGTGTACGCCACGGACGCCACTGCGGATCTGTGCAGCATCATGCTCCGCGACTGCGCCCACATCCAGATGATGGAGGCTGAGTGGAAGAACCGTAAGGCAAAGAGGAGCGAGAGCCTTGCCCCTGTGGAGCCGCTCTACACCATGGAGGACGCGGAGGGAATCATCAAGCGGATCGTCCCCTGCCACTACGACACGGAGGTGAAGATCTGCGACGAGCTGACCATCCGCTTTTCGGACATCGGCCACCTGTTAGGCTCCGCCAGCATCGAGGTATGGCTGACAGAGAACGGGCATGCGAAAAAGGTCGTGTTCTCCGGGGACATCGGCAACAAGAACGACCCCCTGCTGCACAATCCCATCCCCACCAAAACGGCGGACTACGTGGTCATGGAGTCCACCTACGGCGACAGGCTCCATGGGACGGAGCGCCCGGACTATGTACATGAGCTGGCGGCCATCCTGAAGGAGACCTTCGACCGGGGCGGGAACGTGGTCATCCCCTCCTTCGCCGTGGGGCGCACCCAGGAGCTGCTGTACTTCCTGCGCAAGGTAAAGGAAGACCGGCTTGTGGTAGGACACGAGAACTTTCCGGTGTACGTGGACAGCCCCTTAGCGGTGGAGGCCACGGAGATTTTCCAGGAGAACCGCATGGCGTGCTTCGCGGGGGAGGCACTGGAGCTGGTGAAGGAGGGTATCAATCCCATCTCCTTCCCGGGGCTGAAGCTGTCCATCACCAGCGAGGAGTCCAAGGAAATCAATTTCATCGATACGCCCAAGGTCATCATCTCCGCCTCCGGCATGTGCGAGGCCGGGCGCATCCGCCACCATCTCAAGCATAACCTGTGGAGGCCGGAGTGCACCATCCTGTTCGTGGGATACCAGGCAGTGGGCACCCTGGGCCGCATGATCGTGGACGGCGTGGACGAGGTGAAGCTCTTCGGCGAGTCCATACAGGTGCGGGCTGAGATAAAGAAGCTGGTGGGCATGAGCGGCCACGCGGACAAGAACGGCCTGATCGACTGGGTGTGCGGCTTCGAGGAGAAGCCCAGGAAGATATTCGTGGTTCACGGCGAGGACAGCGTCTGCGCCGGTTTCGCGGAATGCCTGAAGATAGAGTACGGGCAGCGCACCTACGCGCCTTACAGCGGGACGGTGTTCGACCTGCTCTCGGGGAAGCTGGAGTACGAGGCGGAGCCTGTGCCGGTGAAGAAGAAGGCAAAGGGCGCTTTGTCCACAGTTTACGCAAGGCTCCTGGCCGCCGCCCAGAGGCTGCTTAACATGGTCAAACGTCTTGACGGCATGCCGAATAAGGATATGGGTAAATTCGCAGACCAGATCAATTCCCTCTGCGATAAATGGGAGCGATAGGAGCCTTAGAACTTCTAGGCTTGCAAGCGAACAAGTTCGCGTTGCAAGCCAGTCTCACGCGGGAAGAATGCCCATAGTGCGGGCATTCTTCCAGGTTTGCGGCAAATCATAGAGATGTGCGGGAGGATTGGATGAATATTATAGCGGCAGTGGACAGGAACTGGGCCATTGGTAATAAGGGCAGGCTTTTAGTCAGCATCCCCAACGACCAGAAGCATTTCAGGGAGGAGACCATGGGCAAGGTGGTGGTGCTGGGCCGCAGGACCCTGCAGACATTTCCCCAGGGGATGCCTTTGCAGGGGCGGACGAATATCATCCTTTCCAGGGACAGGGGCTTCCGGGTGAAGGGGGCCCTGGTGGTCCATTCCATCGAGGAGCTGCTGCGGGAGCTGGAGAAGTATCCGTCCCGGGATGTATACTGTATCGGCGGGGAGAGCGTCTACAGACAGCTCTTGCCCTACTGCGACACGGCCCACATCACGAAGATAGACCATGCCTATGAGGCGGATGCCCATTTCCCGGATTTGGACCAGGATTCGAAGTGGAAAATAACCGCTGACAGCGATGAGCTGACTTATTTCGATATCGCCTACACCTTTTTGAAGTATGAGAGAATTGAAGAAGAGCATTCAAATGAAGAAGAGCATTCATAGAAAACGCATAAGAAATAAGGCAAAAAATATTGACTTTTGGCCGGAAAAGTATAATAATTGTGTAAAATAAAAAATTGGAAAGAAGGTAGAGGCAATTGGAAAAGAAAAACATCGACTGGAGCAACATAGGCTTCGGATATATGCAGACGGAGAAGCGTTATGTCTCTTATTATAAGAACGGCGCCTGGGATGCGGGGATTCTTACGGAGGACGCGAACATCGTCCTGAACGAGTGCGCAGGCGTCCTGCAGTACGCCCAGACCATCTTCGAGGGGCTGAAGGCCTATACCACGGATGACGGTCATATCGTGGCGTTCCGGCCCGACCTGAAC
>CAOOJO010000339.1 GCA_948496895.1 uncultured Acetatifactor sp.
CGAGCACATCCGCGGACGCATCATGACGGTATGCGTAGGCAGCGCCTGGGGATGTACATCGTGGTCAGCCTGGTGGCAGCCGCGGACGCCGTCATAGCGGGAAGCGCCGCAGCTGCCAAGGCCCAGGCGGTGGAGGACGGCCAGTTCGGGCTGCTTGTGCCTCTGAGCCCGGAGGAGGAGAAGGCGCTGACAGACGCAGGGGTTACCCTGGAGGAGCATTTCTACCTGGACTTCCAGGTGGCGGAAGAGGAGAGGAAAGAAGCGGAAACCGAAGAGACGGAAATCGAGGTACTGGAAGAGGCAGAAAACGGAGCAGAAGCGGCATCGGTATCCGTCCTGCGGGTATTCTCCGTAAGGGAGAAAATCGACAGAGCACAGGCGGACAAAGGGAGGGAACCGGAAAAGCCCGGGGAAGTCCTGCTGGAGAAACGCTACTGCGAAGAACATGGCATCTCCCCGGGAGATGAGATAGAAATCGGTGGGCGGACCTTTACCGTATGCGGCATCGGAACCTCGCCGGACTACGATGCTCCCTTCCGGAACCTGTCGGACAGCGCCGTGGACAGCGGCCAGTTCGGAACCGCTTTCGTAAGCAGCGCGGATTATCGGCTGCTGAAGGAAGAAGGGGGCAGCCTACAGGCGGAAGAATACGAATACGGATATCTGCTGAACGGAAAGCTCACGGACAGAGAGCTGAAGGAACTGCTCCAGGAGCTTCCCCTGGCTGCGGATGCCTCAGGCGATTCGTTTTTCCGGGAATCCCCGGGACTGACGGAAGGAGGACAGGAGGCCCGGCGGGAGGGCTTTTCCGGCCTGCACCGGCTGACCCGCTTCCTTCCGGCGCAGGACAATGCGCGCATCGGCGGCGCGGCAGCCGACATGGCCATCAACAGATCCACAGGCCTCCTGGCGGGCGTGCTCCTGATGGCGCTGCTTTCCTACGTCATCTCCGTCTTCGTAGCGGACACCATCGAAAGGGAATCGGAGGTCATCGGGACCCTGTACGCCCTGGGCGTGAAGCGCCGGGAGCTGCTGCTCCATTACCTCATCCTGCCCACGGCCCTTACCCTGACGGCGGGAATCCTTGGCACCGCCCTGGGCTACAGTAGCTTCGGGGCCCGGGTACAGATGGGGGAAGCTTACAGCTATTTTTCCATACCGGAGCTTCCCATGGCGCGGGGGCCCTACCTGCTGCTCTACGGCATCCTCATGCCCCCGGCCGCCGGGGCCTTGACGAACCTCCTGATAATCCGCGGGAGGCTGCAAAAAACCGCCCTGTCCCTGATCCGCAGGGAACAGAAGTCCCCCAGGGGGAAGAACCTGAACCTGGGGAGGCTGGGATTCGTTGCCGGTTTCCGGATCCGCCATTTTCTCCGGGAAATCCCCACGGCCCTCACCGTATTCGCGGGGATGTTCCTGGCCCTGCTGATCTGCATGATCGGCCTGAACTGCTATGTGCTCTGCGGGCATGTAAGGCAGGATAGTGCGGCGGATACCAGATATGAGTACCTGTATACCTATAAATACCCCCAGGACACCGTACCGGAGGGCGGGGAGGAGGCCCTGGGCCTGACCCTGAAAAAGGAGGCTTACGGATACCGCTTCAACGTGACCCTTCTGGGAATCCGGCCGGACAATCCATACTTCGACGCGCCGGTGGAGCCTGGCCTGGAGCGCGTGCTGGTCTCCTCGGCCATGGCGGGCAAATACGGACTGGAGGCGGGGGACGCCCTTGTGCTGGAGGACAGCGACGGGGAGGAGCGCTATGCCTTTACCGTGGCGGGGATCGTGCCCTATTCCCCGGGGATGCTGGCCTTTCTGGAAATAGACAGCATGCGGAAGCTCCTGGGGGCAAAGGAGGATGCCTACAACATGGTATTCGCGGACCATGCACTGGAAATCGATTCCGCAAGGCTCCATGCCGTCTCCTCAAAAGCGGCGGTGGAGAAGGCCGCGGCGGTCTTTGGGGAGAAGATGGGCCCTATGGTCCGGATGGTGCTGGCCGCCTCCGCTCTGCTCTTCCTGGTGGTCATGTATCTGATGCTGAAGGTGATGCTGGACCGCTGCGCGCCCTCCATCTCCATGATGAAGGTCTTCGGCTACCGGGGAGGGGAGATCCGCAGGCTCTATCTGGACGGGAACCTGGCAATCGTAGCCTTAAGCGGGGCGGTGGGCATCCCCCTGTCCAAGGCGGTCATGGATGGGATATACCCCTACCTGGTGGCCAATGTGGCGGTGGGCCTGAACCTGAGCTTTCCGTGGTGGCTGTATGCCGGGCTGTACGGGGCGATTCTGGTGCTGTACCTGGCCGGCATGCCGCTGCTGATGAGGCGGGTGAACAGAATCCTCCCGGCGCAGGTTCTGGGGAGCAGGGAATGAGACTGAAATACAGAATTTCCGGCTGGGCGGGGAGCAGTGGATTACTCCAAACATTGAACAGACAAAAAAGGGATGATGTTCCCACCATCCCTCGGAGACGTCCATCCGGTTTGGGCATCCTTTGAGAGGCCTGGATGGTTCTGTCAAATACAGTGTATGTAGGCAGCGTGGATTTATGCGTCCAAATCAAGATGTGCAGTCCAGTCGCAAGGAAAATTCATACAACTGAGGTCAAAAAATCCTTTGTACTTATTGAACAGATTCAGGAGACTCCCATAGAAATTCCGCCAGATTGCACCGGTAGGCCTTAAATATTTCATGGCCAGAAGGATTTGGTACAGGCCATTATGCAGCGGCGCTGGAGTCAGTTGGTCAACAATGAGCAGCTCCGGAGATGTGTTGATTGTCCGGTTATAGATCCTGCTGTTATGGGCGCACATGTTCCGGAGTACGGAAACGGACTGGACCCAAGAGGACAGCATCTGGAGGGAAGGCTTTACCAGTTTTCCACGGGGAGAACGATAGCAATAATACCTGGCCAGAACAGGATAGGCGCTGCCCTTTCCGGTCTTGAGATTTTTGATGGTCTTGGAAAGCGTCCCGAAGGACATGATCTCAACCGCAGCCCATAAAGGAATCTCACCGTCATGGTTCTGAAAGTTATGCCGTATGAACACATCGTTTGACCGTGTGATTTGGGAGGCCAGGGAAGACAGGTTCTGCCAGAACAGCTTTTTGTCAGAGAAGACTGTGGGGTCCGTCAGGATGAGCGCATCATTGTAAGTGAGCAGGGCATCGGAAAGCCGGGCACGCAGAGCGACTTCGATACAGGTCGCCATGCCAAAGAGGAGCCGGGACAGTTCCGTATCGAAATGATACAGGTTCAGGATGTCTGAAAAGTCAGTGCCAGGGCGGTATTGCCTGGAAGCATTGTCATACAGATGGAAGCTGTATCCCCGGAGCCGGTAGTAGCCGATGGTGGTCAGTGCGGCGGTGGCTTCCTCCACGGAGGATATGGTCATGCCGGCATCGGTATAGGACTGGAGCTGCTGGGGAATCGTCAGGATTCGTTTCGGATAAGGGTTCATTGGCAGGCACCTCGCTGAAAAGAAAAGTCCCACCGGGTTGCGCATGGTAAGACCAGAGGCGTGGTGGGTTCTGTTACTATTAAGCATAGGGGAAAAGGCGGAAAAAGTCAATACTTTTTTTGAATACTTTGAAGACAAGTTCCACCCCAGGCAATAGTGACAAAATGGAGAAAACAAAACTGTAGAAATTGCACAAAATTTTATATTAGTGAAATAATTTTCCAAACATGCTTGTATTCCCCCCTCCGATTGTATAATATAGCTATATAGCTGCACAAAATACCCGTCCAAACAGCGGGAGCCGGCAGGAAAGCGGCCCCGGGAGAGGAGATTCCATGCAAGAGCAGAAGGAAACCACCGGCTATTCCGTGGCCGACAACTACAGATACGCCTTCCGCTGCCTGAAGGAGAAGGAGGGCGTGGCGGCCTTCGCCGTCCTGGGCGGCAGCACGGCCCTGGGCATCC
>CAOOJO010000340.1 GCA_948496895.1 uncultured Acetatifactor sp.
TGGAATTCATGGCAGAGGCTTTGTTGGAGGTGAAGAACCTCCGTACCTTTTTTAAGACCAGGAACGGCACGGTGAAAGCCGTGAACGACGTTTCCTATTCTATCTATCCGGGGCGGACCCTGGGCATCGTGGGCGAGTCCGGTTCCGGGAAGAGCGTTACGGCTATGAGCGTGCTGCGGCTGTTGGATGCAAACGGATATATCGCAGGAGGGACCGTCACCTTCGCCGGGCAGGACCTGGCCAAGGTGTCCACCCAGGAGATGTACCATATCCGGGGGAACCGGATCTCCGTGATCTTCCAGGAGCCCATGACTTCGCTGAACCCGGTATTTTCCATCAGGCGGCAGCTATCGGAGCCGTTTATGATCCATCAGAACATGGGGAAAAAGGAGGCGGCGCAGAAATGCATCGAGATGCTGCGGGCGGTGCAGATCCCCAATCCCGAGGCGGTGGCCCGCCAGTATCCCCACCAGCTCTCCGGCGGCATGCGCCAGCGGGTGATGATCGCCATGGCTTTGGCCTGCAAGCCGGACATCCTGATCGCCGACGAGCCCACCACCGCCCTGGACGTGACCATCCAGGCGCAGATCCTGCGGCTGATGAACGATCTGCAGAAAGAGAACGGAACCGCCATCATGTTCATCACCCATGACCTGGGGGTCATCAACGAAATGGCCGACGATGTCGTAGTCATGTACTGTGGCCAGGTGGTGGAGCAGGCACCCGCCAGGCTGATCTTCACGGACTGCGAGAAGAGCCATCCCTACACGGAGGGGCTGATGTACTCCATCCCCCGGCTGAACGACGAACGGGCCAAGCTGGATCCTATCCCCGGCGTGGTGCCCCATCCCCTGGACCTCCCACAGGGGTGCAAGTTCGCGCCGCGGTGCAGGTATTGTACCAGGAAATGTATCCAGGAGGAGCCTGCATTGCTACAGGTGGCAGAGGGGCAGCTGATCCGCTGCTTCTATCCGGACAAAATGGAAAGGAGGAGCGAGGAACATGGAAAAATCACAGTCCACGAACAGAACGCAGACGGCTGAGGCACAGCGGAAAGCCACGCTGCTGTCCATCACGAACCTGAAGAAATATTTCCCGGTGGCAAAGTCCTCCCTCTTTGCGAAGCAGATGTATGTCCGGGCCAATGAGGACATCTCCATAGACATCTACCAGGGGGAGACTTTCGGCCTGGTGGGGGAATCCGGCTGCGGCAAGTCCACCTTGGGCCGGGTGCTGCTCCAGCTCTATGAGCAGACTGCGGGGAGCACCATGTATTACGGGCGGACCCTGGAGGAGGTGGCGCCCGACTATGTGCTGGACACCCTTTCCAATGCGGAGAAATATATCGAGAGATACCGAAAAGCCCAGGCCCATGCCCAGGAGCTTGTGAAAAAATGCGAGTCGCTGGGGGATTCCGCGTCCTTTTATGACCTGCAGGACAAGAACCTGGCCCTGTGCGACGCCAGGACGGCCCTGGACTATGTGGCCAAGATCCTGGGGGGCTTCATGGCAAGGGAGACCAGGCAGGGCGCTTCTCTCCTGTCCGAAAAATATAAGCTCGCTTTCCAGGCAGCAGCCCTGGCCGGCAGGGCAGGCAATCTTGCCGTGGAGATCGAGGCACAGGAGGGGCTGCTGGAGGAAATGCCGGACAAAGCCCATGGAATCCGGGAAAAGATAAACAAAATGACGCGAAAGCGCGAGGAGCTCACCAGCCAGCAGAGCGGTCTCCTGGCCGCTGCCGCCAAAATCGATGAAAGGATCCGGCAGCTGAAAGCCCCCTATGCAGATGATGCGGAATTCGTCCGATATGAGGCCATGCTGGACAACGGCGTGGATCTGAAGCGCCTGAAATACAAGGAGATGCGGCATCTGCGCAAGGACCTGCAGATCATCTTCCAGGATCCCTACTCTTCCCTGAACCCCCGCATGACCGTGGGGCGCATCATCGAGGAGGGGCTGGTGACCCACCGCTTCTTCAAGGCCGGTTCCAGGAAGATGCAGGAATATGTGTTCAAGGTGATGAATTCCTGCGGCCTGCAGAACTATATGTACAACCGCTATCCCCATCAGTTCTCCGGGGGACAGAGGCAGAGGATCTGCATCGCAAGGTCACTGGCCGTGAAGCCGAAATTCGTGGTCTGCGACGAGTGCGTGTCCGCCCTGGACGTGTCCATCCAGTCCCAGATCATCAACCTGCTCCAGGAGCTGAAAGAGAAAGAGGGGCTGACCTACCTGTTCATCTCCCACAACCTGTCGGTGGTGCGGTATATCTCCGACCGCATCGGCGTCATGTACCTGGGCAATATGGTGGAGGTGGCGGAGACGGACGAAATCTTCAGCGACCCCCGCCATCCCTATACCATCGCGCTGCTCTCCTCCATCCCCACCACGGATCCGGAGAGCCTGACGAAAGAGCGCATCCTCCTGGAGGGGAACATCCCCAGCCCCATCAAGCCGCCCTCGGGGTGCAAGTTCCACACCCGCTGCTTCATGGCCTGCGACAAGTGCAAGGTGGTGCCGCCGGCGCTGACCGAGGTGAAGCCCGGGCATTTCGTGGCCTGCCATTTCGCGGAGGAGCGGAAGGTGGACGAAGCGGGGAATTATCTGTTCGATGTGAATGTCACTACGAACAGCCGGTAAGCCGTTCAGGGCTGCGCGGCGGCGGGCCTGGTGTCCGCCCTGCGCGGCCTATAGACATTTCAAGGCATTTTGAAGAAGCGCATGCATGCGGAAAAGTGGGGAGAATATGAGAAGAGCATGGAAGAAGATACCCAGAGAAATCGATCCTGAAAAGGAAGGACAGCTTCGGCGGGAGCCCCTGGAAAAGGGAGACGTACCGGCCATGCTGCTGGCAGCCTTTGTCTCCCTCTTTCTGCCGGTGCTGGTCATCGTGCTGGCGTTGGCTGGGGTATGTTATCTGTTGTTTACGTAGTGGGAATACGGGGGGTTGCGGTCAGACCACGGCCTCGATGAGCGTCTTCCCGCCCAGCCGGATCTCCTTTAGGCCCGGCTCTTTCTTTTTGTTGAAGTTGAAGCTGAGCATGTAGCCTTTCTGGAGGTGGAAGTAGTCCAGGTAGTCTGTCAGCTGCTGCTCTCCTCTTTCGTTGTACTCGTTGCCGCGCCAGATTTTGAGCTCTATGACGAACTGTTCGCCCAGATAATCCACGATGACGTCCGTCCGCCTGGCATCCCTGGTCTGGGCTTCCATATAGTAGTTTCCCACGCCGTTTATGATGGGCTTCAGATACAGCAGGAAGAGCTTCCTGCCCTGGGCCTCCAGGAATTTCTGGTCGCTATCGCTGTAGATATCTGTGAAATAGGTGACGAATTTCTCCAGCACCAGGTCTATGTTGAGCCTGCGGCCTGTGGTGAACTGGTTGGTGTCAGTCTGGCTATAGGTGTAGATTTCGCTTTTGAGGGATTCTTCTGTTATGAAAAGATTTAACAGCCGCATCTCGAAGATTCGGTTAGCCACTATGACCTGGCCGTCCTTCTGTCGTAAGAAGCCAAACATAAGCCCCATGTTGATGGATCTGGTATCAGGATTGAAGGCAATCTTTTCTCCCCGGTATAAAATATCCTGTATCATGTCCCGCAAGTCTTTATAGGTATCCAGCTGCTTTGTCATGCTGTCGAACAGGGGTGTCTTGGAATTCAATATAATCTTTACGGCTTCTGTAATTCCCTTCTTCGACCATACATCCCTGCCATCCGAAAACGGTTTGTCTTTCAATTTTTCGTCAATCATTTTACATATTGACGATATGAGACAGGGATAGCCTGATGTGTATTGGTAAATTTCATCCGCAACAGCTCTTACATCCATTCCCGTCCTGTAATCCGCCTCGTACTCATTCAGCATTGCCGCGATCTCGGCCGCGGAAAAGCTCATGGGAATGTCAAAATCAGCCGCTATATTCCACGGGCTG
>CAOOJO010000341.1 GCA_948496895.1 uncultured Acetatifactor sp.
ACGAGGAGAAGACCCGCAAGGTCATGCGCACCTTGGTGCGGCGCTTCGGCCAGGAGGACAGCTCGCGGCTGATTAAGGCGCTGGCCGCGGAGGACGAAGGAAAAGCCCAGGCTGTCTACCGCACTGTAGTACAGGGGCTGCGGGGGAAGTGCCGCCCGGGGCATCTCTTCGACAATCTGGCGGATGACGATGTGCACAGGGCATTCGCCCTGGCCCGGGGCGTATCCACGGAGGTGGGCCACCAGGTAGAATTCCTGCGGTTCCAGGAGCTGGAGGGCGGCGTGCTGTTCTCCAGGATAGGGCCGAAGAACGACGTGGTCGCCTTCCTGATGCCCCACTTTGCCGACAGGCTGTCCATAGAGAACTTTGTGATCTATGACGAGAAGCGCAATCTCTTCGGGATACATCCGGCAAGGCGGCCATGGTACCTGCTTCGGGGGGAGGAAGCGGACAGGCCGGAAATTCGCTACTCGGACAGGGAAGAGGAGTACCAGGTACTCTTCCGGCAGTTCTGCCATACTATAACCGTAGAGGGGCGGGAGAACCGGAAGCTCCAGAGAGGCATGCTGCCCCTGCGGTTCCGCGAATATATGGTGGAGTTCCAGTGATAATTGGAGCAACACTGCACCGTGTGAAAGTACGTGATAAAACAATTCTTTACTTTTCGGCCGTTTGGGATATAATGAGGGTTGTAGGAAGAGGATGGAACTGTGAGAGAAAATGTACAGACAGATTGTCGTCGGAAGGATGGAAGAGGATGGTTAAGGAGATTCAGTTGACCCCCAATGAAGTCCAGCATTTTGTCAATGTAGCTTCCAGGTGTGATTTTGAGATTGACATTTCCTATAACAGATATGTTGTCGATGCAAAGTCTTTCCTGGGCGTGTATGGGCTGGACTTCCGCAAACCGTTGAAGGTATCCTATGAGGGATACGACAGGGACTTTGAGGAGCTGTTGAAGAGGCTTGCCATCGCAAGCTGACAGGCGGCGCAAAGAGTGCGGGAACGGATATTCGAAAATGGTAAGGGACTCCCCGTGTCAGATAGATTCGGACTATCTGGGCGGGGAGTTTTGTGCTATAGTAGTGTGAGAAGAAGTTCTAGGCGGCCAAGAGGGGGCATGGCCCACCTCTTTAGGACGCCCGCCAAGAACTTCTAGGCTCGTGAGCGAACAAGTTCGCTTAACGAGCCAATCTCACACGGAAGAATGCCCAAAGGATGGGCATTCTTCAAGCGCGACTTTGGCGCTTTGACTTGCACCGATTGTTCTTGACAGCAGAAATTCTTTCTGCTGTATGTGCCGACTACGTCGGCATGGGGAGAAGCGTGGATGTATATGGGGGCAGGAGAATGGGAGAAGAAAACGCAAGGGGAATGGAAAATGTGGGCGTAGCCGGGGAGACGCAGGCCCTGGAGGAGGTGCGGATATCCGTGCGCAGGCTGGTAGAATTCATCCTGCGCCATGGGGACATCGACAACCGCCGCCACATATCGCCGGAAAACGCCATGCAGGAGGGAGGCCGCGTCCATCGCATGATCCAGCGCAGGATGGGGGCGGAATATGAGGCGGAGGTGCCGTTAAAAATGACATTTCCCGCGGAAGGCTATGTTCTCAGCGTGGAAGGGCGGGCGGATGGCATCATCCATAAGGACGGCAAGGTCACCATCGATGAGATTAAGGGAACCTACCGCGACATCGCAAGGCTCCTGGCCCCTTTGCCGCTGCATGTGGCCCAGGCCAGGTGCTATGCCTATCTGTACGGCTTGCGCCAGGGGCTGAAGGAAATCG
This sequence comes from uncultured Acetatifactor sp., assembly GCA_948496895.1. GTDB lineage: Bacteria > Bacillota > Clostridia > Lachnospirales > Lachnospiraceae > Acetatifactor. The sequence continues at coordinate 1,790 of CAOOJO010000341.1, forward strand.
GCTTGCGCCTGACCTATTGCCATATGCCCTCCGGGGAAATCCGGTATTTCCACGAGGAATACGACTTTGACAGCCTGGATGAATGGTTCGGGGAGGTGCTCGCCGCCTATAGGAAATGGTCGGACTATTCCTGGAGGTGGCGGGGCATCCGCACAGATTCCATTCAGGGGCTGGAGTTCCCCTTTCCCTACCGGGAGGGGCAAAGGGATCTGGCATCCCATGTGTACCGGACTATCTATCATAAGAAGAAGCTCTTCCTGGAGGCTCCTACGGGGGTGGGCAAGACCATCTCCACCATCTACCCCGCCGTCCAGGCCATGGGAAGGGGAATGGGGGAGAAGCTTTTTTATCTCACCGCCAAGACCATCACCAGGACGGTGGCGGAGGAGACCATAGACATCCTTCGGGGCAAGGGCCTGCGGCTGAAGAGCGTCATCCTCACCGCCAAGGAGAAGATCTGCTTTATGGAGGAGACGGAGTGCAACCCGGAATTCTGCCCCTACGCGAAGGGGCATTATGACAGGGTCAACGATGCCGTGTTCGACATGCTGAACCACGAGGAATTCTTCGACCGGGAAACCATCGAGGCCTATGCCGCCAGGCACATGGTCTGTCCCTTTGAGATGTGCCTGGACGCAAGCGTCTTCGCCGATGCCGTCATCTGCGACTACAATTACCTCTTCGACCCTCATGTGTATCTGAAGCGCTTCTTCGGGGAGGGCGCGGCGGGGAACTATGTCTTCCTGATTGACGAGGCCCACAATCTGCTGGAGCGCGGCAGGGAGATGTACAGCGCCGTCCTGTACAAGGAAGATTTCCTGGAGCTGTGCAGAGAGATAAAAAAGACACTTATGTCACAAAAGGAAAGAAAGGCGAAAAGGGGCAAAAATACTGATGTTTCCGGGCAGATTGCATTGGATATGACACTGTTTCCGACAGTTGTGTCAGATATTCCGGATGGTTCCGAAGAGGAGGATTCCATTGACTGCTCCAGTACTGGCCTCAATCTTCCCCGGACATCCGATGAAAATCCCGCCGAGGGAGATGTCTGCCTGGATTGGGCGGAGGGAGACTGGGCCGATGACAGCCCCATGGACAGCGGGCGTCCCGGCGTAACCCGCAGGGGAAGGAGCGTCCTGGTCAGGCAGGGCTACGGTGAGAAGCTGGTCTACCATCTGGAGAAATGCAACAGAGAGCTTCTGGCCCTGAAGCGCCAGTGCCAGGACTGCTGCATCGTGGAGAGCATAGAAGCGTTTACGGAGAGCCTGATGAGGCTGCGCACGGTCCTGGAGGACTACCTTTCCGAGCAGGAGGAAAGGGAGCTGCCCGTCCGGGAGCGGCTCCTGGAATTTTACTTCGCGGTGAGCCACTTCTTCGTCATCTATGACCTGCTGGACGAAAACTATGTGAAATATACCCAGCTATGCGAGGATGGCAGCTTCTTTCTGAAGCTCCTGTGCGTGAACCCGGGCGGGAACCTGAAAAGCTGCATGCGGCGGGGGCGCAGCGCCATTCTGTTCTCCGCTACCCTCCTGCCCATCCAATATTATAAGAAGCTGCTGGGCGGGGAGGCGGAGGACTATGAGGTCTACGCCCGGTCCGTGTTCCGGCCGGAAAGGCGGGGCCTGTTCGTGGCGGGCGACGTGACCAGCAAATACACCAGGCGCTCCGAGGAGGAATACGCCTGCATCGCCCGCTATATCGAGGAGATCGTCAGGAACCGCCACGGCAACTACATGGTCTTCTGCCCCTCCTACGCTTTCCTGCGGACTATCCACGGGAAGTATGTGGATAACTTCGGGGGAGAGGACAGGGAGTGCATCCTCCAGAGCGAGTCCATGAGCGAAGCGGACAGGGAGGCGTTCCTGGAGCGCTTCCGCGCGGCAGAGGGGGAATCCGACCGGATTCTCATAGGCTTCTGCGTGCTGGGCGGGATATTCGGCGAGGGCATCGACTTAAAGCGCGACAGTCTCATCGGGGCCATCATCGTAGGCACCGGCCTGCCCCAGGTCTCCCAGGAGAAGGAGATTCTCAAGGCTCATTTCGACGCGGGCGGGGAGAACGGCTTCGACTATGCCTATCGCTATCCGGGCATGAACAAGGTGCTGCAGGCCGCCGGACGGGTCATCCGCACTA
>CAOOJO010000342.1 GCA_948496895.1 uncultured Acetatifactor sp.
AGAGGGTCATGGAGCAGAAGGAGAAGGTACACGGCATCGTGGGCGTGGTGGCAGACATCATCCACGTGGAGAAGAAGTACGAGGTGGCCATCGAGACCGCTCTGGGCGGCAGCATCCAGAACATCGTCACGCAGGATGAGGACACCGCCAAGCGGATGATCTCCTTTCTGAAGACCAACCGGCTGGGACGGGCCACCTTTCTGCCCTTGACCAGCATCCGGGGCTACCAGAGGTTCAAGAACACCGAGGCCCTGTCCGAAGAAGGAGTCATCGGCACGGCGGATACTTTGGTGCGGATAGACGATAAATACAGAGACGTGGCAGGCTCTCTGCTTGGCCGCATCCTGGTGATGGACAATGTGGACAACGCCCTGAAGCTGAACAGGAAGTACAATCAGTCCCTGCGTCTGGTGACCCTGGAGGGGGAGCTGCTGGTGCCCGGCGGCGCCATCAGCGGCGGCGCTTATAAGAACAGCAGCAACCTCCTGGGCAGGCGCAGGGAGATAGAGGCCCTGGAGAAAAGGGTAAAGGAGCTGGCTCTCTCGGTCAGTGAGATAGACAAGGACATTGAGGAGACCAAGGCCAGGAGGACCCGGATGCGCGTGGATCTGGAGGCCATCAAGGGCGATATCCAGCGCAAGTCCATCGAGCAGAACACGGCCAGGCTGAACATCGCCCAGGCCAGGGAGCGCATGGAGGAGGAAGTGGAGAGCGCCGCCAGCCTGCAGCTGGAGGAGCGGGAAATCCAGGAAAAGACCCGGGAAATCGGAACGGAAAAGGAATCCGTCCAGCGGGAGCTCACCGCCAGCGAGGAGCTGGAGGCCAGAACCCAGGAGGAAATCGCGAGATTCCAGCAGGAGCTGGAGGAGCGGCGGAGTGCGGAGACGGAAGCCGCCGCGGCTGTCTCGGACTGGGATCTGAAGGTGGAGAAGCTGCGCCAGTCCCTGGGCTTCCAACAGAGCAACGTAGACCGCATCGACGGGGAGATACGCAGGGCCCAGGCAGAGCTGGAGGAGGTCCTGAATGCCTTGAAGGAGTCCGCCCTGGCGGTGGAGAGCAAGGAGCAGACCATCGAGGAAATCCAGAAGACGATTACGGCTTCCTACGATGCCCAGAACGAATCCGAGGCCAGGCTGAAGGAAGCCATGGCCAGGCGGGAGGAGCTGTCGGCCAGGCAGAAGGGCTTCTTCGCCAGGCGGGAGGAGCTGTCGGAGCGCCAGTCCGCCCTGGACAAGGAGGTGTACCGCCTGAACGCTCAGAAGGAGCGCATGGAGGAATCCCTGGAATCCCAGATCAACTATATGTGGGACGAATACGAGATTACCTTAAGCGATGCCGCTTCCCTGCGGGACAGCGAGCTGACGGATCTGGCGTCCATGAAGAAGGAAATCTCCTCCCTGCGGGAGCAGATCAAGAAGCTGGGGGACGTGAACGTGAACGCCATCGAAGACTACAAGAACCTGCTGGAGCGATATACCTTCATGGCCACCCAGCGAGACGACCTGGTGGAGGCGGAGAAGACCCTGGAGGGAATCATCGAGGAGCTGGATACCGCCATGCGCAAGCAGTTCGCGGAGAAGTTCGCGGAGATTGGCCGGGAGTTCGACAAGGTGTTCAAGGAGCTGTTCGGCGGCGGCAGGGGAACCCTGGAGCTGATAGAGGACGAGGACATCCTGGAGGCGGGCATCCGCATTATCGCCCAGCCCCCGGGGAAGAAGCTACAGAACATGATGCAGCTCTCCGGCGGGGAGAAGGCCCTGACGGCTATTTCGCTGCTCTTCGCCATCCAGAACCTGAAGCCTTCGCCTTTCTGCCTGCTGGACGAAATCGAAGCCGCGCTGGACGACTCCAATGTGGGGAGATTCGCGAAGTATCTCCATAAGCTGACAAAAAATACACAGTTTATCGTTATAACCCACCGAAGGGGTACCATGGAGCAGGTGGACAGGCTCTACGGCATCACCATGCAGGAGAAGGGCGTGTCCACGCTGGTCAGCGTGAACCTGATCGACAAGGAACTGACGGCGTGAGTCTTGCGGTTAGTCCTTAAATATGGTAAAATCTTTTCATGGACAAGAGGACGCGGGAAGGAGTGGAACAGGCATGGCAGAGGGAAAAAAGGGTTTTTTTGCCAGATTGAAGGAGGGCCTGACGAAGACCAGGAATAATATTGTCAGGGGAATCGATTCCGTGTTCAGCGGCTTTTCCGCTATTGACGATGATTTCTATGAGGAGCTGGAGGAAATCCTCATCATGGGGGACATCGGCGTGAACGCCACCACGGAAATCATCAGCCGCCTGAAGGCCCAGATCAAGGAGCGGCATATCAAGGAGCCCCATGAGTGCAAGCAGCTCCTGATAGAGGGCATCAAGGAGCAGATGCGGGTGGATGAGACCGCCTATGAGTTCGAGAAGCGCCAGTCCGTCATCATGGTGATCGGTGTCAACGGCGTGGGCAAGACCACCTCTGTAGGGAAGCTGGCGGGGAAATTCAAGGAGGACGGCAGGAAGGTGCTGATCGCCGCCGCCGACACCTTCCGGGCCGCCGCGGGAGACCAGCTTGCGGAGTGGGCGAGACGCGCGGAGGTGCCTATGGTGGGCGGTAACGAGGGCGCGGATCCGGCCAGTGTGGTGTTCGACGCGGTGAACGCCGCCAAGGCCAGAGGGGTGGATGTGTTGCTGATCGACACGGCGGGACGGCTCCACAATAAAAAGAACCTGATGGAGGAGCTGCGGAAGATGAACCGCATCGTGGACAGGGAGTTTCCAGATGCTCATCGGGAGAACCTGATCGTGCTGGACGGCACCACCGGGCAGAACGCACTGGTGCAGGCCAGGGAGTTCGGCGAGGTGGCAGATTTGACGGGCATCATCCTGACTAAGATGGACGGCACGGCAAAGGGGGGCATCGCGGTGGCCATCCAGTCGGAGCTGCGGGTGCCGGTGAAGTATATCGGCGTGGGCGAGACCATCGACGATCTGCAGAAATTCGACTCGGACGAGTTCGTGAACGCCCTGTTTGACGTGAAGGTAGAGGAAGAAGGAGGAGAGTAGGATGGAGGAGCAGAATCGTTCTATGGAAGAGAAGCATTCTATGGAAGGAAACCGTTCCACGGAAGCGGAAGCAGCCGTAGAGGAGACGGAGGCAACAGACGGGGTGGAGGAGCAATCCATGGAAGAAGAGCAATCTATGGATGAAAGCCATACCGGAGAAAATAAAAAAGCAGAGGGGGAGACACGAATGGGTATTGAACTGGAAAACGAGCAGGTCATGGAAGAGGGGCTGTCCCTGGAGAAGTTCGAGGAGGCATCGGAGATCGTAAAGCAGGTGACTTTGGAGACGAAGCTGGTGTTCAGCGAGTACCTGAGCAGCCAGACAGGGAACAAGGTCTACTTAAAGCCCGAGAACATGCAGCTGACAGGCGCGTATAAGCTCAGGGGCGCGTATTATAAGATCTGCACCCTCACGGACGAGGAGCGGGCCAAGGGCCTGATCACCGCCTCCGCCGGGAACCATGCCCAGGGCGTGGCCTACGCGGCGAAGGCCTACGGCACCAAGGCCGTCATCGTCATGCCCACCACCACGCCTCTGATGAAGGTCAACCGCACCAAGGGCTACGGCGCGGAGGTGGTGCTGTACGGGGACGTGTACGACGAGGCCTGCGCCAAGGCCTATGAGCTGGCGGAGGAGAACGGATATACCTTCATCCATCCCTTCGACGACCTGATGGTGGCCACCGGACAGGGGACTATCGCCATGGAGATCGTCAAGGAGCTGCCCCTTGTGGACTACATACTGGTGCCCATCGGCGGCGGCGGCCTGGCCACGGGCGTGGCTACCCTGGCAAAACTTCTGAATCCCAAGATAAAAGTGATTGGAGTGGAGCCTGCCGGGGCAAACTGTATGCAGAAGTCCCTTGCGG
>CAOOJO010000343.1 GCA_948496895.1 uncultured Acetatifactor sp.
AGGGTTCCGCTGGCGGCAGCCTGGGCATGCTGTGGGCCATCCCCAAGAAGAACGTAGAGGGAGACCAGGGCAAGATGCTGCGTATCCTCCATATGCTGGATGCCATGTGCTACGGCAACGAGGCTTATTTCAACACGGTACAGGGCGGCGGCAATGAGATTTATGCGGACGACGGCTACGACAAGGATGTCCGTTTCTTCAACGAGGATGGCTGGCAGGTAATCTCCAAGACACCGGATCATCCTTCTGATAATGGAACCTACGGCGCCAGCGGGCTGGCTCTTGCTCCCTGGCAGAACTTCGGCTATACCACCAAGTGGATTGCCAGCTACGTAAGAGACGAAGAGGATCCGGACGATCCCGCCAAGGCAGAGCGCGCGAAGCTGCAGGCAGAGGCCGATGACAAGGCGAATGCGGCAATGGCGGCAATGGATCGCTGGCCGGCGGATGCGTTGCTGTACTCCACATCCGGCCTGGAAGGAACCGAGATGCTCAGCGAGTTCGTCAACGCCGAGCAGTATAAGTTCATCGTCGGCGAGAGGAGCTTCGACGAGTGGGATGCCTTCGTGCAGGAGTGGCTGGATCAGGGCGGCGCGATTATCGTCCGTTCCGTTGCCGAGCAGCTTGGCTGTGAGCTTCCCGACGGCGTGGAATAAGGCAAATGCGTAGTAAGACATTGGTTTGAGTGATATCTGATATATGAAAAAGGGCTGCTATAAAGACAATGGTTTTATGGCAGCCCTTTTTTCTTATTTATAGATTTTTTATAGATTTACAGAATCTATATGATTACGAATACGATATAAGGAGGCGGCAGCGATGAAGGTGCTGGAGGCGAAATGGAGCGCAGGGAAGGACGGGGGCCAGGTCACGTTTGGACAGGTGGCCCTGGAGGAGCCTGCCCGGGGGATACGGGTCTGGTATAAGGCCGCGGACAAGGGCGTCCTGGACATGGACGTGTGGGTTGACGGGACAGTGACGGCGGTGATCGCCATTGCGGGAACGGCCTATTTCAATGAGCTGGAGAGCGTCTGGGCGGAGGTGCCGGAGATTGGGGCGGGGATTCATACCGTCACGTTCTCCTGCGGGGAGAACGGCTATTTCGACCGCTTCGAGCTGACGAAGGAGAGTCCCTGCGCGGGAGCGGATCAGGCACCCCCGGAGCGGGAGTTTCGTGATACCTGCAACGATCTGCTGGTGGCCACGGACATGCTGGGCAGGAAGCTGCCGGGGCATGAGGAGGTAGGAGACGCCAGAAATAAGCTGGTGGGCCTGTTCTACTGGACCTGGCGCAACGGCCAGGGCGAAGGCGGCCAGGCGATTCCCCGGAACCTGACTAGGATATTGGAGCAGGCCCCGGAGGCGGAGTTCGACATGGGGCATCCGATTTGGACGGATCATGATTTGGTGCATTGGAACGAGCCCTTCTACGGCTTCTATCGAAATGATGACCCTTATGTAATCAGGAAGCACGCCCAGTATTTTGCCGACGCCGGGGTGGACGTGCTGGTGTTCGACACCACCAACGGCTCCTGCATCTGGCGGGATGCCTATATGCCCCTGCTGGAGGGGCTGGATCAGGCCAGGCGGGACGGCATACGTACCCCCCAGGTGGCATTTATGATGAACTTCGCGGCCTGCCCTACCACGCTGGATATGCTGCGCAGCGTGTACCAGGATCTGTACCGTCCTGGAAAATACCGGGATCTGTGGTTCCTCTGGGAGGGGAAGCCTTTGGTGATGGCCTATCCGGAGTCCATCCCCCAGGAGGGGAAGTCCCCCTATGACACCCAGATTCTGAATGAGATCCGGGCGTTCTTCACCTTCCGCCCGGGACAGCCCGGCTATGCCACCGGCCCTGAAAGGCCGGATCACTGGGGCTGGCTGGAGACCGCTCCCCAGAACGGCTTCGGGGCCAGGGAGGACGGCAGCTTCGAGATGTGCACGGTGGGCGTGGCCCAGAACGCCAGGGACGGCCGCATCTGCACCCATTTCAACGACAAGGGCACCTACGGCAGGAGCTACACCCATGAGCACGGCCACGAGGGGCTTACGGAGGATTCCTATCTCTATGGCCTGAACGTGCAGGAGCAGTGGGAGCACGCCCTGGAGCTGGATCCGGACTATGTGTTCGTCACAGGCTGGAACGAGTGGCTGATGGGGAAGTTCCCGGGCAAGCCCTGGATCTGGGACGAGGACAGCACCCAGATCGCCTTTGTGGATCAGTACGACAGGGAGCATTCCAGGGACATCGAGCCGGACTGCGACGGCTATCTGGACTCCTATTACCTGCAGCTGTGCGCCAATATCCGCAGGTTCAAGGGGGTGGCCCATGTAGACCGGGACGCGGCGCCCATGGAGCTTGCGCCGGGGGAGATTGAGAAGCTGAAGGAGGCCCGTCCTGCCTATCTGTCCCATGCGGGCACGGAGGCCAGGCGGGATTTCCAGGGCCTGGGGAAGGCCGACCGCTATGTGAACCACAGCGGCAGGAACAACATCGTGGAGGCCCGGGTGGCCTATGACAGCCGGAAGGTGCATTTCCTGGCGCTGTGCCGGGAGGAGATCCTGCCCGCGCCCACAGGGGCGGTCAATCCCATGACGCTGCTCCTGGATACGGATCGCGACAAGGCCACCGGATGGGAAGGGTATGACTTCAAGATTACGGACGGCGTGCTCTACGGCTGGCAGGACGGAGCGTTTCAGGAGATTGCCCGGGTGGATGCCGTGCAGAGGGGCAATGCCCTGATGCTGACCGTAGACCGTAAGCTGTTGGGGCTGCCCGCAGAGGGGAAGCCGGTCTTCGAGTTCAAGTGGATTGACAGCATTGCCCTGGATGACGTGATGAATTTCTACCGGGATGGGGACGCGGCTCCTTTTGGGAGGTTTAATTTTATTTATTAGGCTACGGGGAGACGGCAAGTGGTTATCGAAACTATAAAATCTGATTTTGATTACAAAATCAGTTGCTTATTTCCGCGGGAAGTGGTATCCTATACTCTATAAAACAGCTGTGGGAAGCGTGAGCGGCTTCCCACAGCCAAAGCTTACGAAAGGCTATGAGTTTATGAGCGAAGCATACCATATCATCAGCGACGGCTCCTGCGACCTGCCGAAGGAGCTGGCGGAAGAGAAGAACGTTACGGTAGTCCCCTTTTATGTCTCCTTCGATGACAAGCAGTATCTGAAGGAAAATGTGGAGATCGGCATCCGGGACTTTTATCAGCAGATGGTGGACAGGAAGGGCGTATACCCCAAATCCTCCATGCCCTCCACCCAGGATTACGTAGATGTCTTCACGCCTTGCGCGCAGCGGGGGATTCCCGTCATCTGCATCTGCATCACCACCAAGTTCAGCGGCTCCATGCAGTCCGCCCTGAACGCCAGGGCAATCGTGAAGGAGAACTGGCCGGAGGCGGAGATCGCCGTCATCGATGCCACCATAAATACAGTGCTGCAGGGCCTCTACGTCCTGGAGGCGGTAAAGCGTCGGGACAGCGGCATGGGCTACAGGGAGTGCGTGGACAGGCTGGAGGAGATCAAGAGCACCGGCAGGATTTTCTTTACCGTAGGGGATATGGAGTATCTGAAGCACGGCGGCCGCATAGGCAAAGTGTCAGCCGTGGCGGGCAGCGTCTTGGGGATACGCCCGGTCATCACCTTAAAGGAGGGGGAAATCTTTCCCTCCGGCATAGGCCGTGGCAGGAAGCGCACCACGGAGAAGGCCATCAGTCTGCTCGTGGACTATCTGGAGGAGAACGGCAGGGCCATAGACCGCTACAGTATCGCCATAGGCTACGGCTACGACTATGAGGAGGCCGTGGCGTTTCGGGAGCATACGCTGGAAGTCCTGCGGGGCCAGGGGTATGATGTCAGCGAGAAGGATATCCCCATCTACC
>CAOOJO010000344.1 GCA_948496895.1 uncultured Acetatifactor sp.
CTCAGGAGCGCATGGCCAAAATAGTCTTCTCCAGCAGCTCGTCCAGCGTCCAGCCCAGGCGCTCCGCGCCCTCCTTTATGACATCCCTGGAGCAGCCCGCGGCGAACCGCTTGTCCTTGAACTTCTTCTTAAGGCTGGATAACTCCATATCCATGACGCTCTTGGAAGGGCGCATCCTGGCCGCAGCCCCGATCAGGCCTGTCAGCTCGTCGCAGGCGAACAAAATCTTCTCCATCAGATGCTTCGGCTCCTGGTCGCTGCAGAGACCGTACCCATGGCTGCAGATGGAGTAGATCATCTCCTCGGAGACCCCGGCCTCCCGCAGAAGCTCCGGTGCCTTCACGCAGTGCTGCTCCGGGTAAAGCTCGAAATCGATGTCGTGGAGCAGGCCCACGATGCCCCAGTATTCCTCCTCCGCCTCGTACCCGCTCTCCCTGGCGAAATACCGCATGACGCCCTCCACGGTAAGTCCGTGCTGGATGTGGAAGGGTTCCTTGTTGTACTTTTTCAGAAGCTCCAGCGCTTCCTGTCTTGTCAGATTGCTGCCCATTTTTCCTCTCCTTGTCTCGGTGATAAATTTTTCCGGCAAAGCGCGCGCTCGCTTATCGTTTTACCGAATATGCTCATTCGGATTCTCGTCCTCGAAGTCAAAGACGCACCTCTCAAACGCATTGATGATATGCGTGTCCATATATTTGTCGTACCGCTTGTGCTGCCTCCCATAGGACATGTGCACATGGCCGTGGAGGAAGAACTTGGGGTGGTATTTCTCCATCAGGAACCGGAAGACCTGAAAGCCCTGATGGGGGAGATCCCGCCCGTCATTGAGCTGATAGGCGGGGGAATGGGCCACCAGGATGTCGAACCCGCGCTTGCGGAACAGCTGGAAGCCCAGCTTCCTGACCCGCCGCTTCATCTCCCGCTCCGTGTATTGGTGGGGCCCCGGCTTGTAGCGCATGGAGCCCCCCAGCCCCAAAATGCGCACGCCCTGATAGACATAAATCTCATCCTCGATGCAGATACACCCCTCCGGCGGCACCTGCTCGTATTTCTTGTCATGATTGCCGTGCACGTACAGCACAGGCACATTGGAAAGGGTCACCAGGAAAGAAAGGTATCGCGGATCCAAATCACCGCAGGAAATAATCAGGTCGATTCCTTCCAGCTTGCTTTTCTCAAAAAAATCCCACAGATATTTGGACTCCTCGTCCGCGATCGCCAAAATCCTCATGCTCCAGTTCCCCTTAGCTCACTTTCGCTTCCGCCTCTTAGAAATGAATCAATTTACTTTGGAATCATTCCTTACGCCCTGCTGCTTGATGACAGGCTCCGCCTGCTCCTTCAGCTCCTCCTTCGTCGGGATGGAGCCGATGACGTTCTCGGCCAGCCAGTCCATGGTCATAATCTCCTCAGGCAGCATCACTCGGTCAGGATCGTCCTGCACCACGCCGTTCTGGGAATACAGGATGCCGGAGAAAGGATTGAATGCCTCCGCGCTGATGGTGTTCTTCAAAAGCTCCACCAGGCGCCTGGTGCCGATGGGCAGATGCCTGGAGCAGACCACGTCTATGACCCCGGCCGACATGCCCCACCAATAGTTGATGGCTTTCGTGGTGGACGAGCTGTCGTCATATTTCCATGTGCCGTCCATAATCGTCCGGATCAGCTGCTCATAGAATTTCCCCCAGTGGTACAGCGGCATGGCGAGGTTCCTGGGATGGCCTCCCTCTACGTGGTAGATGCCAAAGAACCGGGAAGCCTCCTCGGGAATCACCATGTCCCGCCCCGAGATACAGGCCGAGGCCGTCTCCCGCATCTCCTTTTCCATGTCCGTCTCCTTCATGGAGGACCAGACCAGATACACCTTGGCCCTGGGGTTGATCATCTTCGCCCCCAGAGCGAAAGCGTTGATATTGGCGATGGAGCCGAAAATCGGATAGTCCGCGATATAGGTCAGCCGATTGTTCTCCGCCATGGCCCCGGCGATGGCCCCCATCAGGAACTTCGCCTCATGCATCCGGGAATAGTATGTGCGGATATAGCGGTGTGATGTATTCAGGGAACAATTCAGTATCCTGACCTCCGGATTGGCGATGGCTGCCTTCACGCTGGCCTGCACAAAGGGCGGCGTGGTGGTGAAGATCAGGTTGCAGCCCGACTGGATGGCATCCGCGATCAGGCCCTCCGCGTTCTCCTCCGTGCCGTTCTCATAGGCCACCGTGCTCACCTCGTCCGGGAAGGTCTGCTCCAGGTAGAGCCTCCCCAGCTCATGGGCGTAGGTCCAGGCGGAAGTCCCCGGTGTCTTCTCATAGATGAAAGCCGCCTTCACCTTGGGCTCGCTCAGCGGAAGCAGCATGCTCAGCAACGGCTTCGTCTTCTTCTCATGGCTGGGCTTCATCTTCAGCTCGATGTCCCCCTCCTCCTGAAGAAGCTCGAACTCCTCCCAGCTCTTCTCAATCAGGTCGCCCAGCTCATTGGTGGTCTTCTCGTCCACCTCCTCGTATCCGTACAGCGTGATGAACGCCAGGAACGCGTCCCCCTGGGTGATGGTCAGCTTGTCTCCGCCCTCCGCCTTGTATTTCGCGCCAAAGCGGGTGTAGAGGGCGCTGAACTTCAGCAGCTCATCCTTGGTCCACTCCTCGCCGGGCTCTTTTCCCACGATTTTCTGGAGCTTCGCGAAGCTCCCCTCTCTGGAGAACCAGATGTAGTTGATGGGGGCAGCCTGGTAGAAGTCCAGGAATTCGAAGTAGATCCTGTTCTCCTTCTCGTCCGTGCGCTGGGGCACGATACGGATCACGTTGCCCAGGATCGACACCGCGCCGAAGTACTTCATGACGCTGACCCGCTTGTTGCCCTCCTCCACATAAAATTTGTTCATGTATTCATAGACCTTGATGGGATCCTGGATGCCCTCGTTCTTCTGGTATTCGCTTAAGTTTGACCATTTGGCGGCAAACTCGGAGCTGTCCCGCAGGATGGGCATGAAATTGCCCGCAAAGGAGCTGCTCCTCCCCACCGTCTTCGTCCCCACGATGCGCTCGATGGGAACCTGTATCGTGCCCAACGGCACCTCATGATAATGCCCCTTCTCCGGCATGATATCATCCAGCACAGCTAACGTGGGCTTCTCCCCCCGAAGCATCCTGGCCTGATAATCCTTCTTCCCTGACCTGTATGCTCTTGCATAATCCTCTCTTCCCATAATTACTTATCCTCCTTATTAAAGTCGCTGCGCGAGCGGCACAAATTGCCGTAACCGGCAATTTGGTAAAGTCCCTTTGGCGCACACCTTATGAGAGAAGCTTTCATTCGAAAGTGCACTCATGAAAGTTCCTCTCGTGCGCCTTCGCGACTTTACCATACAGCTTTATCCTCCCTGGGAATCTGGAATAGGCCGGATTCCCTGTACCATTATATGTAAAGATGGAAAGAAATGCAAGGAAAAAAGAGAATCCGGCCCTCTGAACTGGATTCTCTCATGGTTTTTATGCGATAAAACAGGAATCCCCTCCCGTGGAGCCAATCCCAAGCTGTCATGGGGATGCCTGTCCTACGCGCTTAGACTACCTGGAATTTTCCGATGTATACCGGATAGGTGGAAGTCCCCTTCATGTCCTTGCCCGCGGTGATGGTGACGTTCTTGTCCATCACAAGGTACTCCACCTGCGCGCCGGCCTCCACCACGGTATCCTGCATCAGGATGCTGTTCTTGACCTTCGCGCCCTTCGCCACCTTCACGCCACGGAAGAGGATGCTGTTCTCCACCTCGCCCTCGATGACGCAGCCGTCCGCCACCATGACGTTCTGCCCCTTGGCGCCCTCGATGTACCTGGTGGGGTTGTCGTCACGGATCTTCGTATAAA
>CAOOJO010000345.1 GCA_948496895.1 uncultured Acetatifactor sp.
CCGCAGGGGGAAATTTTTGAGTGTCCTGCTGGACAGCGGCGACTATTTTGTGCTATCCCGGCTACCCGCTTGCGCCGTCCTGTCCAGTGCATGGTGTCCGCCCCGGTCAGGCTATCGCTTCCTGACCAGAGGCTGAAGTAGGGATCACAGGTAATCAGCGGGACTGCGGGGAGGCGTCCCAGCGATATCCTGCATGCATTCTCTCTTTCTCTGTTCTGCTCCATAGGATTCTCCTTTCGCTCAAAACATATTGCTGAATTTAAATATATACATATCTTTTAGTATACTTTATAATAAGTATAGTATCATTACGAATGGCTGTCAAGAAATTTTTCTTCTCGTTCATGATATTATGCTAAATAATTCTTCTTATCCTCTTTTTCCGATGCTACTTTCCTTCTGCATATACATGCATCAGCTAAATATAAAATTCCCGGCAATGCTTTTAGATTACTCAGCATTACCGGGAAATAAATGGGGTTCAATCCTACTTTTCGAACATCTCCTTCTCGAACAGCATAGCTTCCCTCGCTTCCCTGTCCAGCGTCTCCTCCGTGATGCCTTCCCGCAGCTCTCTCCAGATATGGATGTCCTTCTCAATCTGCCCGCCCCTGCGCACGAAGGGCTCCATGACCACAAAGCCGTCAAAGCCTACTTCCCATAAGGCCTCTCCTATCTCCTTCCAGGGCATGCGTCCCTGTCCGGGCACCTTTCGGTTGCACTCTCCCGTATGGAAGTGGCACAGGAGGTTCCCAACGGTGCGGATTGCACCTGCCATGTCGTCCTCCTCGATGTTCATGTGGAAGGTGTCCAGCATGACCTTCACGTTCTCCTTGTCCACTTCCTTTACGAAGCGGACGCCCTCTTCAGCCGTGTTCAGCAGATGGTTCTCAAAGCGGTTCAGCACCTCCATCCCCAGCTGGATGCCGTAGGGGCTGGCCAGATCCGCCATGATGCGCATGCCCTCCACGCTGTATTTCCAGTCCTCTTCTTTGCGGACGGGCTGCGTGAAGTCGATGGGCCAGTAGGAATACAGAGCGCCGCCTATATGGTGGATCTCCAGCTGCGCCATCACATCGAAGAGGCGCTTGAACCACTCTGTTGCATTTTCCCGTATCTTTTTGTCCGCGGAGCCGATATTGTGGTCGAAGGACGGGCCGTATCCGGCAGTCAGCGTGATCCCTTGGGATTTGGCCCGCTCCCGCAGGGCTGTGATCTGGGCCTTTGAATAGTCCGGCAGGGGCTTTGCGCCTACTTCCAACGCGTCAAAGCCCAGACGTGCCACTCTGTCCACATAGGGGACGTAATCCGCCTCCCACTGGGTCTCCCAGTAGGCGTAGTAAATTCCGTATTTCATAGTCTGTTCCCTCCTTCATCGTCGAATCTTCCCTGCGGCTTCTTTAATCAAATCTGAACGCGATTTTGAAATCGCCGTATTTTCCGGTGGCATAGTCGAAAGCTTTTTCCCAGTCCTCTAACTGGAAGAAGGTCTTGACGATGCCTTCGGTCTTCAGCTTCCCGCTTGCGATGTTCTCGATGACGTAAGGATAGCAGTAAGGGCTTAAGTGGGATCCCAGCACGTCCAGCTCCTTGTTGTCCCCAATCAACGTCCAGTCCACAGTGGTCTGCTGGGCGAAGACACCGAATTCCACGAACCTCCCCAGCCGCCTTACCATCTGCAGCCCTTGCACCACGCTGGAGGGATGGCCGGTGGCCTCTATGTAGATGTCGCAGCCGTAGCCTTCCGTCAGGTCGCGGATGATCTGGAGGGCATCCTCCTTACCGGGATTGATGACGATGTCCGCCCCGAATTCCTTCGCTTTCTCCAGGCGCTCGTCCATCATGTCCAGGGCTATCAGCTTGGCCGGATTCATCAGCCGCGCGTATGTGATCATGCCTAGCCCCAGAGTGCCCGCGCCGGATATGACCACCACGTCCTCTATGCCGATGTCCGCCCTGTCCACCGCGTGCTTGGAGCAGCTGAAGGGCTCAATCATCAATGCCTGCTCCAGGGGCATGTCCTCCGGTACCCTGTGGATCACCGCGTTCTTCGGGAAGCGGACGTACTCCGCCATGCCGCCGTTGTTCTCCTTCTGGAAGCCGAAGATGGCGTGGGGCTCACACATCCAATAACGGCCTGTCCGGCAGAACCTGCATTCGCCGCAGGGGATGATCTGGTCAGCGATGATGCGATCGCCTATTTCATAGCCGGCGACGTTCTTTCCTTTGGCGGCCACATGACCCAGGAATTCATGGCCCGGGATGAAGGGAGGGCGCACCCATTTCGCGTGGGTCTCGTCTCCCCAGGTGGAGTTGCCGTGATAGCATTTCAGGTCGCCCGCGCAGATGCCGCAGCCCTCGGTCTTGATGATGATGTCGTCATCGCCGCATTCGGGGACGGGATACTGCGCTTCATAGCGGTAGTCCCCTTTGTCGTAGGCTACCAGCGCTTTCATGGTATTCGGTAGTTTTGCTTCCATTGCTTGTGACCTCCTTTTTTGACATTGTTTTACATAATCACTTTATATAATCTGATTATATAAAGTGATTTCGATTTTGTCAACATTCTTTTCTATTAGGAGGACATATAATTCTATTACAGGATCATTGCTGAAACAATAGAAATGGCCTCCACACAATGCCGTATAACTGCCAGGCATTGCATGGAGGCCCAAGTAAATGATTTCTCGATTGCTTAAAGCGTCACTCCCTGCTTGAAGATTGCCATATCATGGTAGCCAGCCTCCTCACTGCGGACTTTCTGGCCTGAAGCCACCTCCACTACATAGTCGAAGAGCTTTTCCGTCTCCGCCTCCATATCGTCCTCCTCCGCCAGCACCCCTGCGTTAAAGTCAATCCAGTTGGACTTCCTTCCGGCCAGGGCGGAATTGGTGGAAATCTTCACCGTGGGCACAGGGCATGCAAAGGGCGTCCCCCGGCCTGTGGTGAACAGCACGATGTGCGCGCCCGCCGCGGCCAGAGCTGTAGCCGCCACCAGGTCGTTGCCGGGCGCGCTGAGCAGATTCAGCCCCTGTGTGTCCACCGTCCCGCCGTAAGGAAGCACGCCCCGCACCGGCGCGCTGCCGGATTTCTGGGTGCAGCCCAGGGATTTGTCCTCCAGCGTGGAGATTCCGCCCTTTTTGTTTCCGGGGGAGGGATTCTCATAGATGGTCTGGCCGTGGCTTTTGAAATAATGCTTGAAGTCATTGATCAGCGCCACGGTCTGATGAAACAATTCCTCATTGGCGCAGCGGTTCATAAGGATGGTCTCCGCGCCGAACATCTCCGGCACCTCGGTGAGGATGGTGGTTCCGCCCCTGGCTATCAGCCTGTCGGAGAACCGCCCCACCAGAGGATTGGCCGTGATGCCGGACAGGCCGTCGCTGCCGCCGCATTTCATGCCGATCACCAGTTCGCTTACGCTGACGGGCTCCCTCTGGAATGTGGCGGCGTACCGAATCAGGCCTTTTACGATTTCCAGGCCCTGGGCCACCTCGTCCTGGCACTCCTGGGATACCAGGAACTTTACCCGCTCCTGGTCATACTCGCCTATGTAGGGCTTTAGCACATCGATATTGCTGTTCTCGCAGCCAAGTCCTAAAACCAGGACTCCGCCGGCATTGGGATGCCTGACCAGGTCGGCCAATATCCTCCTGGTGCATTCCTGGTCTTCGCCCATCTGGGAGCAGCCATAAGGGTGTGGGAACGGGATGACCTCCTCCACAGTATCCGCCAGCCAATCGTTGGCCAGCCTGGCGATGGAAGCGGCTACATTGTTCACGCAGCCCACAGTGGGAATGATCCAGATTTCGTTGCGGACGCCCACTTTGCCGTCAGGGCGCCGGAAGCCCTGGAAGACTTCC
>CAOOJO010000346.1 GCA_948496895.1 uncultured Acetatifactor sp.
TAGGGCTCTTTGCCGCTCCGGCGGAGGTATTTGGAATGGGAGAGACCGACGCAGGGGAGAGGGCAGACGAAGCAGCGGAGGCAGCCGGGTCGGCGGAATCGGCTGCGCCAGGCAGGAAAGCGGCTGAAACGGAAAGTGCACAGCAGGCAGATGCGGGAACAGGCATCGATGGACTGCGTGAGGGGGCCTGGGAGCTTTTGCAGAGCATAGAGCATGTATGGCGGGTGGACTCGGAGAGGGGCAGCAATCCTTACAATGGAATGTCCTGCTATCTTGTGGCACAGACAGAGAGCAACGAAGTGCTCCTGGCCGCCTGCTACGGGGAGGCGGGACAGGAGCATATCCGCTTCCTCTGGCGCATGGAGCGGCATGAGGATCCGGGGGACACCGCATACCTGGAGGCGCTGATCGCCTCCATGAGCTCCGAAAAGAATCCCCAGATTTACGCGCTCTACGAATCGGAGAGCATGCCGGATACTCTGTTTGCCGGCTACGGGAGCGATGGAAAAGGCTTCGCCGTCTTCCGGCGGGATTCCGCTCCGGGGGCCCAGTGGAAGATAAGGGGCTTTTGTCCCGTTGTCAGCGGCTCCACCAGCGCGGACCGCCCCGCGGACGGAGGCGGCACCTTTGAGAGCATCACCATAGGCGAGGACTGGGGCCTTGACCACAGCGTCACCATCGCCGTGAGCATGAGCGGAAACCTGGCCAGAGTCACAGCCGAGGCGGGCGGCGAGACGCAGAGCGCAGCCGCAGGCGGCAACAGCGTCCCTGATTTGTTCGTCTTTGAATGGTCCAGGCTATTGACGCCGGAGGAGACAGAGGCGGTCACGGTGCGCTATTACAATGCCCTGGACGAGGAGCTGGGCGCAACCGGGGGCAAGACGGCGATTTTTTAATTCATGACAATAGAAGACTCGCGAAGCGTGGATTCTATTGTTGACAGGATAGATTTTCCTATGCTATACTGACAGCGATAGAGGGAGTAGCTTGCATGGAAAGCCGCATAGGCATGTTCCGTGTTTACCTTGCCGTCAGTACGATTTCCCCGGGGCGACGACTGCCTTTGGAGAATCCGGCTTTGTGAATGAGAAGCGAGACTTTGTTGCATATTCGTTATGCAGCGGGGCCTCGCTTTTTTATTATATGTTGCGTCTTTTGGAGAAGCCGCTTGCGCGCACTGTGGATCCTGCCTCTGTAAAAGGGGACAAATAGGGACAGGAATGGAGATACAGGGATTTTTGCCGCAAAACATGGGAATAAATAAAGAGGCGACGAAAGAAAACAGACAGGAGAGAAAGAGTATGGATATTTTTGACGGATTGACAATGATTGGGGGATTGAGCCTGTTCCTGTTCGGCATGAGCATCATGGGACAGGCCCTGGAGCGCAGGGCCGGCGGGAGTCTGCGGGCCCTTTTGGGGAAATTCACCACAGGCCGGATGGCCGGGCTGCTGACAGGCCTGGTGGTGACCGCAGTGATACAGAGCTCCTCGGCCACCACGGTGATGGTGGTGGGCTTCGTCAATTCAGGGCTCATGACCCTGCGCCAGGCAGTCAATGTCATCATGGGGGCCAATGTGGGCACCACGGTGACGGCCTGGATATTGAGCCTGGCGGGAATCGACAGCGGCAGCTGGTACATCCGCCTGTTGAAGCCCTCCTCCTTTACGCCCCTTTTGGCCCTGGCGGGGATCGTCCTGTACATGTTCTGCCGGGGGGAGAAAAAGAAAGATACGGGTGTAGTCTTCCTGGGCTTCGCCACATTGATGTTCGGCATGGAGACCATGTCCGGGGCGGTGGCGGGACTGCGGGAGGTCCCGGCTTTCAGGAATCTGTTCGTCATGTTCGAAAATCCCCTGCTGGGCGTGCTGGCAGGGGCGGCCCTGACCGCGATCATCCAGTCCAGCTCCGCCTCCGTGGGCATCCTCCAGGCCCTGGCGGTGACCGGCCAGGTGTCCTACGGGGCGGCCATCCCCATCATCATGGGCCAGAACATCGGCACCTGCGTCACCGCCATGCTCTCCTCGGTGGGGGCCAACAAGAACGCCAAGCGGGCCGCCATGGTGCATCTGTCCTTTAACTGCATCGGAACGGCAGTGTGGATATCGGTATTTTCCGTGGCCAAGGGGATATTCCATCTGCATTTCCTGGAGGAGCCTGCCTCCCTCCTGGGCATCGCCGCGGCCCACTCCGTCTTCAACATCCTGTGCCTGCTGTTGATACTGCCCCTGTCGGACGCCCTGGAGAAGCTGGTGACCAAGCTGGTGCCGGAGGAGCGGCGGAAGGAGGAGTACATGGAGCTGGACGAGCGCCTCTTTGCCGCGCCCTCCATCGCCCTGGAGCGCTGCCACAGGGTCACCGGATCCATGGCGGAGCTGTCCGCGGCGTCCCTGAAAGAGGCCATCGCCGCGCTGGGGAGCCTGACCCCGGAGCTGGCGGCAGCCATCCGCCTGAAAGAGGAGAAGACGGATTACTACGAGGACATCTTGAGCACCTACCTGGTAAGGCTCAGCGCCCTGCAGATCTCCGCCGCGGACAGCACGGAGGCGGCAAAGCTGCTGAAGACCATCGGGGATTTCGAGCGGATTTCCGACCATGCCGTGAACCTCCTGGGGGCCGCGGAGGAGATGGCGCAGAAAGAACGCAGCTTCAGCCCTGCGGCCCGCCGTGAGCTGGAGGTGCTCTGCGGGGCGGTGGAGGAGATTCTGGACCTGTCCCTGAGGGCGTTCCTGGAGCAGGACCTGGAGGCCGCCGCCGCGGTGGAGCCCCTGGAGCAGGTCATCGACCACCTGAAAGACCAGATGCGCACCAGACATATCCTGCGGATGCAGCAGGGGGGATGCTCCATCACGGCGGGATTCGTGTGGTCAGACCTGCTGACGGATCTGGAGCGGACGGCTGACCACTGCTCCAACATTGCCGGGTGCATGCTGGACATGGCGGGTCAGGACATGAGCCTCCATGAGCATCTGCGGGAGTTCCGCAACCAGAGCCAGGACTTTCGCCGGAGATTCGCAGAGTATATGGAGAAGTACGCGCTGACGGAGGCCTGAAAAGTCGCTCATTTTTTGCGGAGAATCAGAAAAAATTCGCTCATTTTTTGCGAGTTTATGAAAAAAAGTCCCTCATTTTTTGCTATCAAGGTTGAATAAAGCCTTTCTGTCCTGTATAATATAAAGGTAGGGAGGAAAGGTATGTATGGCAGAGAAATATTTGAGGCGGAAGATAGATGATTATCTGGCAGCCTGGAAAGAAGAGCCGGGACATAAACCGCTGATTGTCAAGGGAGCAAGGCAGGTGGGGAAGACAGAGTCTATCCTGCATTTTGCAGCAGATGCCTATAAGAATGTAGTATACATCAATTTCGTGGAGGAGCCCAAGTACAAGTTGATTACGGAGGACGGCTACAAGGCGGAGGATATCATCCGCAATATTTCCCGCATGGATCCCTCCAGACAGTTCGAGAGGGGAGAAACCCTGATTTTTTTTGATGAGCTTCAGGAATATCCGGAAATCGCCACTTCCCTGAAGTTCTTCAAAATCGACAGCCGCTTCGACGTGATCTGCAGCGGCTCGCTGCTGGGAATCCAGTACAGGCGGATTGAGAGCAACAGCGTGGGCTACAAGACGGACTATCATATGTGCTCCATGGACTTTGAAGAGTTTCTGTGGGCAAAGGGGTACGGGGCCGGGGAGATAGAGGAGATGCTGTGGCACATGGAGTCCCTGACGCCTTTCAATGAGACAGCCATGAAGACCTATGGGAACCTGTTCCTGGATTACTGCATCCTGGGCGGGATGCCGGCGGTGGTGAGAGAGTACATGGAGCGGGGGACTTTCGAGGGAAC
>CAOOJO010000347.1 GCA_948496895.1 uncultured Acetatifactor sp.
ATATCGCATCGATGTGCAGGATTACGGTTCCCTGACGGATCTATATAACGCCATATTGACCGGGGAGGCCATGGACCTCATCGATTTGTCCGGGGTCGATGTGGAAAGCCTCATGCGGCAGGGGGTTTTTGAGGATTTGCACCCCTTTCTGGAGCAGTCGGAATCCCTTGCGCCTGACGACTTCGTGGAGGGGATACTGGAAACCTACACCATTGATGGCACGCTGGTGGGCATTCCGGATAGCTTTACACTGCGGACCGTAGCGGGGGACAGGACGCTTCTGGGAGACGATGCCGGTCTGACCCTGGAGAGATTGCTGGAAATCGCCCAGAGCAATCCCGAAGCGCTGCCCATCGGGGAAGTCACCAAGAACGAGATGATGCAGTATCTCATGATGTTCAATCAGGATGCCTTTATCGACTGGGAGACAGGGGAGTGCCGCTTCGACTCCCCGCAGTTTCAGGCTGTGATGGAATTTGTGAACCGATTTCCGGATTCGCTGGAAAATCTTCCGGGGGAGGATTCCCTTCCGCGAAAAATCCATGACGGCCGGGTCCTGTTCGCCATAGCAGATATTTGGGGTATAGGGAATTTCCAGCGTTGTGAGGGGATGTTCGGGGAGACGTCAGCCTACGTGGGATTCCCCACTGTGGACGGCAGCGGCGGGACGCTGCTTTTTCCAGGGAATGCTTTCGGAATCACGGCCATGTCGCAATATAAGGACGGGGCATGGAAGTTCATAGAAAGCGTTCTGGATTCAAAAGAGGAAGAGCAGATGGAGCCGAGAGAGCTGGTTAACAGCTTACGCTGGCAGCTGAACGGACTTCCTTCCGTGAAAAAAATCATGGATATGATGAATGAGTACTATCTGGAGGATGACCGTAGGTGGGCGGAGAAGGGGAGAAGCTTCGGATTCCTGACCTACGAGGACGGTTGGGTCATCGAATTCCATGCCCTAACCCAGGAGGAAATCGACACTGTGCTGGAGCTGGTAAAAGACGCCAGGCCCTTTTACTCCGCTGAAGAGGATGATGTAGTCAAAATTATCGGTGAGGAGGCTCCCGCCTATTACAGCGGGCAGAAGAGCCTGGGGGACGTGGCGGAAATCATCCAGAACCGCGTCCAGCTTTATGTGAATGAGCACCGGTGAGGGATAAGGCTCTGGAAGACCTGGCAGGAAAGGCCGCTTTTGCGAAAGGAAGGAAAACGGAGCAAAGCGGGGAAGAACCTAAATGCTTGAATTTGACGCTTTACACTTCGGGGAAGGGCTGTTATAATTTTAGTAGATACGCGCAGTCGGCACTTCAGAAAGTGGGTGATTATGTGTCAAATGATCTTAAAATTATAAAAGCTGCCATTGACGATTTTAAGAAGATTCAAAAGTACATGATAATCGCAAAAAAAGAAAATGCTACTGAGACATATGCAGAATTGAAGGATGAATATCTTTCCCTGAAAGCGATTCTCCAGGTAGCCGGAGTCAATATGACGGACATCGACAAGATAAAAGAGTGAATGGCCACGATTCAATGGCGGTTATAGAAAGGGGCTGTCGGGGAGCATAGCCATTTCCCGACACCCCTTTTTTCTGTAAATACAGCCACATGCTCTACAGGATATGCGCCGTCATGCGCTGCAGCGAATTTCCCGTGGGATGTCGCTTGCGCCGGAACAGGCAGCCCTGCTCACCCGCCCAGATTGTTCAGGAATGCGGCGTTCTTTTCCTCCTGGTATGTCCCGCCGTAGGTGCCGTCCACCAGACGGGCCAGCGCTTTTTCCGTGAACTCCGCCCAGCTCTCTTTCTCATGCCTTACCAAAATGGGATAGTAGAACACGCCGTTCTTCTTCGCCGCGTCCTGATCCCCCGGCGCATCGCCGCACATGAGCACATGGTCCGGCGCATAGCCTTTCTTCAAAAGCTCCCCGATGCAGAAGGCCTTTGAGCCCGCGTCCTGGGCCAGCACGATGTCCGTGTGCTCCAGAAGCCCGTACAGCTTCCACTCGTCCAGCACTGCCCCCAGGTTGGCGCTGGACACGATGGCCACGTCCGCATGCCGCTGGGCATAGGAAAGGGCTTCCTTTACGCCCTGGAAGGGGAGCTTCTCGGACTCTGGCAGGGCATTGATGGAGGCGTTCACCGCCAGGCTCCAGCTTAAGGCCTTGGGCAGGATGACGCTGTCCGGCTTTTCCGCAATGGCCCGCTTCACCGCATCGTTGGAAAGCTCCGGGCTCTCGGCGGCCCATTTCACCAGCGTGTCCAGATCGTCGATTTTCCGATAATTGCCGTCAATCTCCTGCAGGGCCATGGACAGCCCCTTGAAGCGGTTGATGCCCCGGGTCATGGTATAGAGATTGATTTCGTTCCAGCGGGCCAGGATCTCCTCTTTCCATTCCTCCAGGCCCCACTCGGCCACCATGCAGGGGCCGAAGCACCGGATATGCTTGATGTCCATGGTGTCCATGGCGCAGCCGTCGCTGTCCACGCAGACCAGGAAGTCTTTTTTCTTTTGATAGTCGCTTAGATTGTTTGCCATAGTCTCCTCCTATTTTCTGTCCGGCCCTCTAGGCCTGGTTCCTTTTTGCATTGCTCTGCCCGAACTCCATCTGGCGGCTGTGGTCCGTGGCGTCCCGGAAGGCTTTCGGGGTGACGCCCGCCATGCGTTTGAACAGGCGCATGAAATAGTTCAGGTCTGCGATGCCGCACTGCTGGGCGATGGATTTGATCGGCAGGCTGGTGTCCAGCAGCAGATGCTGTGCATGGGCTATGCGCTGCTGGTTCACATAGTCCGTCAGGGTGACGCCCATCTCCTTTTTGAACAGGGAGGAGAGATAGCTGGGGGTCATGTTCAGCTGCCCGGCCAGCGCTTTCAGCCCTAAGTCGGCGCTTAAGTCCGTGGTGATATAGGTGACGGCTTTCTGCACCGGCAGGGAACAGCCCTTGAGGCTGTACCTCTTCACCAGCCGGCAGTATCCCAGAGCCAGTTTGTGCTGGAAGCCCTTGCACTCTTCCAGGCTGGCAAGCTGCTCGATCTGCCGGATGTTCTGGTTGGAAAAGCTGTCGATATGGATGGGGTGCACGCCGGCCTGCTCCGCCGCCTTGCGCAGGAGGCTGTTCAGGGTGATGGAGAGATCCTTTCTGTCCCGGAGCGTATCGGCCAGCCTGGGAGGGATCCCTAAGTCTATCAGCCGCTTGACGCTCTCCATGGCATGGGCCTCGTTGCCGTGGCCGATGGCGCTTAAGAGGGCGTTTTCGGCTTTGTAGCGTTCTTCGATGTATTGAATGCTCAGGGACGGCTGCTCCGGAATCCGCGCGATGCCCTCATAATGGTGCCGTAGATTCTCGGGATCCCCGTCGCTGCGAAAGACCATGTCATAGGGCTCCCCCTTGAAGAGAAAACGGGCCAGCACAGCCATCATGCCCTCATGGTGGGAGGGCGACGGGAGCAAGGTGACATTCTGATAATAGCTGTACAGGGGCTCCATGAGCTGGGGAGGCAGATGAAAGGTTTCGAACAGCGCCTCAAAGCGCTCCCCGTGGAGAGGCTCGAACAGAACCGGCCCGATGATAAGATATTTACGGCATGGCGCGACTTCCTCTCCAGGCCCGGCATGACCCGCGGCGGGCAGGCTGAATATGGAGTAGCTGCACTGGAAGGAATCCATATAATGGTACAGCGTATTCTCTTTTAAATCCTCAAAAAACCGGTTCATCCTCCGGTGGAGATCCGTCATCCCCAGTATCCCGCTTCGCAGGCCCAAATCCAGCCAATCCCAGTCCTGGCAGGGGAGGGTGAGGCAGTGGTGGGGG
>CAOOJO010000348.1 GCA_948496895.1 uncultured Acetatifactor sp.
GGCGGCTTTGAAGGGGAACCCGGGAAGCGCGGTTTTTGGAGAGACGGCTTCGGAGGGGAACTCGGGAGATGCGGTTCCTGGCGGGACGGCTTCGGATGGGGAGCTTCCGGAGGAGGGAGCCATGGGCGGTGCGCCTGGGAAGAGCGCATCTGTGGAAAGAGACGTTTCCGGGGGGGTATCTGCGGGTGCGGAGGAATCGGAAGAGGCACCCGGGGAGAGCGGTTCGGGCGATGCTTTGGGAAATGAAGGGAACCAGCCTGGAGACTCTGTGGAGGGGGAAGGCGGTTCGGGTGAGGCGTCCGGAAATGCAGGGGATGAACCTGGAGAAGCTACAGAGAGCGAGGGAGCGGGTGGAAGTCCTGAAAAAGGAGATGCCACGGACAGTGCGCCTGCAGCCGGAGAGGACGGTTCGGGCGATGACTCTGGAAGTGAGGGGAACCAGCCTGGAGGTTCTGCTGAAGGAGAAGGCAGTTCGGGTGAGGCGTCTGGAAATGCAGGGAATGGGCAGGGAGAATCTGCGGAGGGAGAAGGAGCAGAGGAGAAGCCCGGGAAAGGGGATTCAGCCAGCCCCTCTGTAGACGGGGAAAGCGCAGACGGGACTTCTGGAACTGGTGAGGCATCTGAGCCCTCTGCAGACATGACGCTGCCGGATAGCCCGGAGGGCGATGCCGCCATGGGCGGGGCGCTTCCGGAGGGACTGCCCGGAGACGGCGGGCTGCCGGGCGGGATGTCGTTGGAAAAGGCATCGGCCAGAGCTGCGGACAGCAGGGGCGTGACGTATGAGACTGTAGGGGACTATACACACAACATATATGCCAACGGACAGCCCCTGCTGATCGTGGCTGGAGAGTATTCCGGCTATGCAAAGCTTTACGTGGATTCCAACGGGAACGGCACCGGCGAGGCAGAGGAGGAAATCACATCTTTTCAGGGAGACGGGCTGCCAAGCGGAAGTGGGATTTTCTATTCGGAGCCAGGAGGCGGCTATTTCCTGGCGAACTCGTCCATCTACGGCGGCGCGAAGGACGGCATATGTCAATATGACACCAATGTCACTTTTGCCGGCCCCTCCTGGGATCCGGGCAGCGTTAGCCCCGCGTATACCCTCTGGGCCATCTATGGCGGAAATGCCGCAGGATTCCTGACGGGTAGCACGAATGTAAAAATCTATGGCGGAAATGTCAAGAATATATATGGCGGCAATTTCGCCGGGATGATTAGCGGCAATACCAGCATATATATAGGGAATGCCCAGGTGGACTGCGTCTTCGGCGGCAATGCGTCCTCCGGAACGGTGGAAGGCGATACGGAGCTGGTCTTTGGCGATGGCGCGGTTGTGAACGGATGGACTTATGGCGGCGGCGCAGGGTGGGATGACAATAGCCCTACAGAGGTGGCCGGAAGTACGAACATCACTATTAATGGCGGACGCTTTCTCTGCAATGTATACGGAGGGGGAGGTTGGCGAGGCGCGAAAGTGGGCAGCAGCAACATTACGGTCAATGCCGGGGACTTAGGGGGCGCGTGGGTCTATGGAGGCGGTGAGCAGGCATCCGAAGTGACAGGCATGGCCTCCATCACCGTACAGGGAGGCACGGTAGGTGGGGTCTGCGCTTCCGGGGCCGGATTCAGCAATACAGAGGCATCCGTTGGGGCAGCGGACATCCGGCTTTCGGGAGGTACAGTGGGCGGTTTCTGGGCCCTGGCCAACGAAAGGATGTCCATCCAGAGGGACTTGTACGTCATGGTGTCAGGGGACAGCTCTGCCGGTATGGAGCTCCATTTTGGCGAACCCGGCTACAGAGACCTCCAGGCAGTCTCCCTGAAGCTGAAAGACGGAAAGGCTACCAGTCTGCGGATTGCTTCCAAAGTAAAGGAGAAGTTGGCGATTATCTTTGAAAACGCGTCCGTGGAAGATTTGTGGCTGGAGGAGGGCGTTTTGTCGGAGAACGCAGAAGCCACACTATCCTATCTTGACTGCGGCAGCCTGGAAGGCGAATGGGGCATCCACATTGGAGGAGGCTACCCTGGAGCCAGCAGCAGTTTCGAGGTTAGGGACAACCCGCTTCTGAGGGGCTCTCATCTGAATAAAAACAGGTTCACCTGCATGACTTTCCAGAACAGCTATGTGAACTACTTTGACGATACAGTGGAAGGCAATGACAATGGCCCAGCTACCTGTACGGAGAAATTGGTAGTGAACGGCGGTGCGCTCCGGCTGATTGGGGACATGTTGACATATATGCCGCCGACACAGCTGCTGAACGACCCGCTGCTGCTTCGCACCAGTTCATACCGGGAGGGCATCCACTTCGACGAGAATCCCGATGGCCAGGCGCGAATTCAGTGGATGAACACCGATGGAACCGGAATCACTGAGTCCGTGGAGACATCCAGCCTGGCGGAGACACCGGAGGATGGGCCAGAAGATATCTTTCGCCCGGCGGCAGACGGCTATGCGGTGATATATGAAATGGCTTACCGCAGCACTGCGTCCGGGGAGCAGCTATGGCGTGGGAGGGCTTGGCGGACTGACCTGACAGAAAAGTACTGCAGATGCCAGGTCATGAGCTCCTCTCTGAAGGAGACCATATTCCCTCTGCCGGAAAGCGGCGGTGGCACCACAGTCACGCTGGAGGATGCCCGAAAGGAAGATGCTTCCGTCTCCCAGGACTGCCCCATATTTGCCCACAGGGACAAGGCCGCAAAGTTCACCTATACCCTGCTGGAGGATGGAACCACGGCTCCCGGGGCGGCGCTGGAGGGGGACAGCCTCAAAGTGGACGGCACCGGCACGATCCATGTGGAAGTGGGACAGGACTTGAACGGAAAAACGTTCACCTATGACACTTACGTATATTTCATCAGGGTTCCGGAAAAGGACTGCTACCTGTTTGCGGAGGGCATGGCGGAGGATATCTCCCTCTCTTTCCAGGGCCTGGAGTTTGACGAGACATATTCCTATATATATAACACATCGCCAGGGGATAATCACGGCTATGTGGACAATGACAAGTATGCAATGACGCTGGAAAACGGCATCCTGCGCTTCGACTTCAGCAAGGGTTATTACAATGGGCTGCCCATCGGGGAGTACAGCTTCCATGTGGTGGCAAGGTTCCAGTCGCAGCCGGATGGTTCGCCTTGGAGAGCATATACCTATGAGCTTACCATAAAAATCGTCCCTCCAACGAAAGTGGAGAACCCCCACATCCAGCTCTCGGAGAGCCGCTTCCATTATGACGGGACTGCCAAGGAGCCCGCGGTGGTGGTGAAGGACGGAGACACCGTAATCCCGCCGGAGGAATACACCGTCACCTACCAGAATAATATCAACGTGGGCACGGCCACCGTGACCGTCGCCGACAAGCCCGGGGGTCTCTATATAGTGGGCGAGGGAAGCGCAACCTTCCACATCGTGAACGAATACCAGCCAGAAAAGGGCCGGGACTATCTCATATCCCTGGACGAGAACGGCTGGACAAAAGACGATTTTGTAGTATCCGCCGGGGAGGGCCGCCTGCTCTCCTTGGGAAATAAGGCATCGGACGACTGGACAGAGCAGCTGTGGCGGACGGAGGAGACGGGAGAGGGCTCCCTGACCTTCTATGTAAAAGATAAGGCGACCGGGCGCATCTCCTTGGCGGCCACGGAAACCTACCGGATTGACCGGACAGCGCCGGAGGCTTTCGACATCCGCTTCAACGGGACTTCCGTCAGGAGGTTGCCCGCGGACGTCGCTTTCGGACTGTTCTCCCGGAAGGGAATCGACGTCTCCCTTCTGGCGGAGGATGCC